>NZ_JBHWUU010000026.1:0-92564 GCF_042737375.1 Streptomyces sp. NPDC060000 | reverse complement strand
TTGTTCTCGGGCGCGTTTCTGCGTCCCACCACCCCTGCCGACCCGCCCCCCCCCCCCGGGCTGTCTTCTGGGGCGGGTTGGGGGGACCCCCCCGGCGGGGGGGGGGGGGCCTCTTTGTTATTACGGCCGCGCGCCGTCAACCGGTGAGCGGACCGGCCGCAGTGCGCTGCCTAGCCCTCGTAGTCCTGGGAGTGGTCGTCGCCCTCGTGGCCCTTGGGCACGTCGTCGTAACCGAAGTTCTCGTCAGGCTGCTTGCCGTGGTCGTCCTGACCGTGGTCGTCGTGACCGTGGTCGTACTTGCCGTGGTCGTACCTGCCGTGGTCGTCCTGACCGTGCTCGTACTTGCCGTGGTCGTCCTGACCGTGCTCGTACCTGCCGTGGTCGTCCTGACCGTGCTCGTACCTGCCGTGGTCGGGCTTGCCGGGGTGGATGTACTGCCCGAGGTCGAGGTTGCCGCCGTGGTCCGGCTTTCCGTTACCGCCGTGGTTCGGCTTTCCGTTACCACCGTGGCCCGGTCCGCCCGGTCCGCCCGGTCCGCCCGGTCCGCCCGGTCCGCCCGGCGCATGGTCGTTCCCGCCGGGGCCGTTTCCGCCGGTGGTGTTTCCGGCGCTGTTGCCCGCGGTGTTCCCCCCGGTGGTGTTCCCGGCGGTGTTGCCCGCGTTGTTCCCGGCGGTGTTGCCCGCGGTGTTCCCGGACGAGTTACCGGCGGTGTTGCCCGAGGTGCCGCCGGTCCCGACGAGGGGCCCGCCCAGGAGGCCACCACTGACGAGACCACCACTGACGAGGCCGCCGCCGAGGAGACCCCCACTGGTGGTCGTACCGCCGGTGGTGCCGGCGGTGGTGCCGGTGGTCGTACCGGCGGTGGTGCCGGTGGTCGTTCCCGCCGTCGCTCCACCCGTGGTGGATGCCGCGCAGCTGCCGAGGAAGATCCGGTTGTTGTTGAGGGTCACGGCGCCTGTCTCGGTCAGCAGCCGGCCCTCGATGTTCGCCCCCTGGTTGGCGGTGATCGAGATCCCGGTCATCAGGGTGCCCACGAAGCTGGAGGTGACGCCGAGCGTCGCCGAGCTGCCGATCTGCCAGAACACGTTGCAGGCCGACGCGCCGTTCGTGAGGAGAATCCGGCTGGAGGTGGCCGTCGTCAGGGCTTCGGGAATCTGGAACACCCAGACCGCGTCGGAGCTGCCCTGACCGTCCAGGACCAGGTCACCGGTGATGCCGACACCGTCTGTGGCGTGGTAAACGCCGGGAAGCAGCGGCGGACCTCCGCCGATTCCCGCCGGAAGGGCGAAGTCCACGGCCTGGCCGGCGGCGTTGTTGTACGCCGTGAGCAGGTCGGCCTTGGCCTGGAGGGCCGCAGCGTCCGCAGGGTGGATGGCGCCTCCCACCTGACCGGGCGGGAATCCGGTGATGGCCGGATTCGGGTGCGTCCCGAGGTCGTGGGCGAGCACCGAGTTACCGGTGTTGGTGACTCCCTGACCCGCCAGCACGGAGTAACTGGCGGTTGTGCCCAGAGGTACGGGCAATGCGATCGCCGACGCCGCCGTCGGCGTCAGGAAGACCATCGCAGCGGAAACCGTCGCCGCGAGGGCGGAGGCCAGCACGCCGGACAGAGTACGGCGGCCAGCTGTTTGAGGGATCTTCAGCTTCATCAAAAGGCCATTTTCTGTGGGGGCCGTGGCGTACCGGGCCCTACCGATCACCCGGAAAGCCTTTCACTGCTGCCGCATATTACGCAGAAATATCCTTACCCCGGCATCAACAAGACGGGGGCAGTCCTCACTCATTCAAACAGCGGACAGTGCTGCGTAAATACTTTTATTCACATTTCCGGCTACCGGCATACCCTCGAATGGGCGCAGTCGTCGGCGACGCAACGACTCCCGCCAGGCACCGCACTGAACGGCGTTCGTCAGCCGGGCCTCAGCCGGGCCGCTGGGTGCGGTTCTCGTGGGCGAGCCCGCCCGGGTGGGTCGCCGTACGCGGCCCGAGCCCGATGGGAAGGACCAGGGCTCGTAGCACCAGGGGGTCCGACGGCTGGAGGACCTGCTGGTCCGACGGGCGGCGGACCGTTCCGATGTCCTGCCAGCCCCACGCCAGGAAGGCGTCGCAGACCGCCGAATCGGCTTGTTCCACCAACGTCGCCCCGAGCGAGGCGTGTTGATCGGCGAGCAAGCGCTGCTGAAGGCGGCGGGCGAGGCCCCGGTCGTCCGTGTGGGGGTGTATCAGGGTCTCGGTGACCGCGAAAACGTGACCGGACGCCGTGAGCTGTTCGACGCTCCGCGGAAGGGGACCGTCGAACCCCCGCCACCACGTCCCCTCGCGCCGTACCGGGAATCCGTAGACGCACCCGGCGACAGCGGTGCTCTCCGCGATCAGCAGGGCGAAGCCGGGCCGCCGGACGGCGCCGGTCAGCCGTCGCAGAAACGCCTCCCGGCGCCGGTACCCCTCGCCGGGCCGTGCCTGGGAGGACTCCACGTACAGATCGGCCAGGTCCTCCTTGAGGGTCTCGGCCTGCCAGCGGTTCAGGCGGCGCAGGCGTAACGCGTCGCTGGGGGACGCTGTGCCGCGGTCACCGTGCGGCGGCTGCTCCCGCCCGGGCGGGGCCGTCACGGCGTACCGCCCGTGGCGTCGGGAATCCGAAGCGATCGTGCGCCGGTGCCAGGGAACGAGTGGAGCAGGAATCCGGAGCCGGTGATCTCGATGACGCGGGCCATGCTCTGCGGCGGGTGATGCAGTCGCACAGTCCTGCCGGCATCCGTGGCGAGCCGGGATGCCGTGAGGAAGGCGTTGAGTCCGCCGGCGTCGCAGAAGGTGACCGCTGTGAGGTCGACATCGGTATCGCGCATGCCGTCGCACAGGCACTTGGCCAGCGCGTCGCGCACCAGCGGTGCCGTGGCCAGGTCGATCTCTCCCACGAGGGTGATCAGAGCGCGGGTGCCCTGGTCTTGCCGGTGGACGTGCAGCTGTTGAAGGGCCATGGCTTCTCCGTTCGAACGCAGGAAGGCGTGAGGGCGGGCGGGCGCGGCGGCGGACGGATGAACGTGCGGTCTGGCGAACCGGGTTCTGCCCTCGGTTCCTGAACGCGGTGTGCGGCGCCGGACTGCGCGGGCGACCAGATGGGCTACCAGCCGGGAGCACCGGGCAGTACGCGCGTCCGGTCGGCGGGGGTGACGCCGGTGGCGGCGAGAATCCGTTCGGCCGAGGCGTCGTTGTCGTCCCGTACGGCCATGGCCATCGCGGCGCGAGCGAGCGCAGGAGCCGTCTGTGGCGGGATCACCAGGAACAGGAAGTGGTCCAGTTCACCCCGAGTGACGATCATGGTGTCGTCGCCGACCGCCGACCAGTCGACGCGGACCGTACGACCGTCGACGACCAGCCGGCCCGGCCTCTCGCCCCAGGCGCCCGCGTCGAGGCCGACGCGGGCGAGAGGACCCAGCCGGGCGGTCAACGCGGCGAGCAGTGCGGGCAGTTGGCCGGCGAGGTCGCTCGAGCGGGGCCACCACGCGCCGTCGAACGTCCCCGTGCGCCTGGGCGTCGTCTCCATCCGCAGGACCGCGGTCCCGGGGCGCACGGGCTCCCTGCCGGTGTCTGCCAGAAGCCTGAGGGGGATCACGAGGACTCACCCCGATTCCTTCCTGGTGCCGCGTCCGCGCGCGGTCGCTCGGGAGTGGCCGTGGTGGGGGCGGCGATGCGGTAGCTGTGCTGACGGTTGGCCAGGTGGATGAGGAGCACCCCCGGAGCGATCACCGCCATGAGCACGGCCACGACCACGACGGTCTCCACGGTTTTCACGTCCCCAGCGGCCGATTCGGGGTCGCGACCGGTGCAGCAGCTCGATCCCCGCCATGGGCCATGACCACCGGGATCCGTGGACGTGCGGCCGGGTCGCGGGCCCCATGCCCTCCCTCGGAGTCCCAGACCGCCTCCAAGGACCGGTCGGTCTGCGTCGCCGTCCGCAGACGCGCGGCCTGCTCCATCAGCCGGCTCGCGGTCGATGTGCCAAGGGGGTCACTGGCGGCGGCCATCAGCCAGGCGGCCGATACGGGGTCCGTCTGCGGCGGAATCACCAGGAGGTCCCAGCGGCCCGTGCGGTAGGAGAGCAGCAGCAGTTCGTGCGGGTCCTGTTCGGCCAGGAACCAGCCCACCTTCACCACATGCCCGGCGACGGGAACCTTGCGCGGGACGACCGGCCAGTGGGTCGGATTCACCGTGACCCGGGTGATCCGCCCCCACAGCGGCTGCAGTACCGCTGTCAGGATGGGGAGTTCCGCCCCGAGATCGCGAGAGCGGGGCCACCACGCGCCGTCCAGGAGGGCCGGCGCGGCGCCGACATGAGCCAGCGACAGGCGGAGAGAGGAAGAAGTGGGGGAGGACGACGAAAGCCGGTCTTCGGGTGTCGGCGAGAGGGAGACGGTCGCAGTCATGACGCGAACCCTGCCCCGGGCCGACCGCGGTCGGTCCGGCCTATTCGATCGCCGAAAACGACACGAGCGTGGCAGCCGGTGCGCGGAATATCCTCGGTACTTTCAGGCTACTCCTCGGCCAGGCCGAACGGACCGTGCCGTCGGCGGACGAACCGCCCTCCTGCGCTCCTCCTCTTCCGGACGGGGCCCGGCCCCAAGGCGCTGTCCGGAGAGGGCGAGTGATCACCGAGCCGGGAGGCCCCCGGACCCGGTAACGAGGGCGAAGTCCCCGCACGGTGCCCCAGACGGCGCGTTTCCGGGGAGAATGCCTGGTCATACGCCTACTCACAGGGGCCACCGAGCGGAGTAGGGTCGAAATACCGGGAGCACTTCGCACACCGGATCAGATGCCGGTGCCGTTCTCGGCGAGCAACAGGACCGGAACGTCGAAGACGAGCCCGGGGACAGGTTCGCGCCATGACCGCGACCAGCAGAGGTACAGCCCTCACCGAACACGACCACTCCAGTGCGCTCCGCCCGAGGGAGGCGAGGACATGGAGACCGTCGTCACCGCGGCACTGATCATCGCCGTGATCGCCATGGGAATCGCCCTGATCCATCAGCTCAACGCGCAGCACGGCGCAAGGATCGCGGCCTACCACTACGGTGACGCGCTGCCGGGAATCGGCCGCCTGCGGGCGAAGAACCGACGAGCGGCAAAGCCTTCCGCGTCGCCCGCAGTCGACGATGCCGAGCCAGGCGGCACTACGGATGATTCGGCCCGTTCCCCCACGGAAGCCGTGGGCAGGCCGGAACGGCGTCACCCCGTGGAGTCACCGGAACCGCTCCCTGCCGGGAACGTCGACGTGCGTCTCGTCGCCTCGTCCCCCGAGGCCGCCCGTCAGGTCGCGGAGGTTCTCCGTCGCTGCTTCGCCTCGTCCGAGCAGCGCAGCTATCCCGCCGACACGGTGGCCGGCGGAACCCGCCTCCAGCTCACGGTGGACACCGCCCACGCAGCAGAGCCCGCGCGCTCCTGGCTGGTCACCAGTCGGCCCTCCGGAAACGGACGTACGCAGACCGACGAAATCGAAACCTGACCCACGCGAACCGATATGCCCGAAATGTGCACCAGGCATAGCATGAAAGCGGGTCGGCACACTCTCACGTGCGACCGGCCCGGAAGGGCGACCCCGGTGTGTATACGCCGGGGTCGTTGAAGCACGACGGACGCGGCCGCCGGGAGCACCGCGTGCTCCGTCCGCCGATGTCCCGAGTGGCTCTACCACGACGTCGTGGACCGAACGGGGCGCGGGATCGGCTCTCGAAACGGTCTGCGTGGACACCGCTACCGACCAGCCGGCCAGGCCGACGGCCCGTTCCATGGCCACCGACGGCCCGTTCGATCGAGGCCGGTACCCCGGACCTGGCCCGCTCATCGGTCGGCGTGTCCCCGCCCCCGCCACCCAAGTCTCCTGTGGTGACCGGCGTTCGGGGGCGACATGCCGCCCATGGCGTGAGCGGCTCGTTGGACCGGTCGGCGATGCGAGCCTGTGCCGGTCGACAGCGCCGTGCCACGCTGATCGCCGTCGCCTGCCGGGGGGATCCGAGAGGGGCGGCGTGTGCGTCGCGTCGGGGCGCCGCTCCGGACACGTGGTCGGGGTACTGGAAGCGCCGGCGGCGTTCCGGTCGGCACCCGCCCGCACCGGCTGCGGTTCGGCGCGGCCGGGGCACCGTGCCGCGTGGTGGACACCGCGTGGACGCTGCCGCCCCCGATGAATTCCCCATGCCCCGGGACGAAGGGAAGCCGACAGCGATGACGGACGGTGGGCGGAAGCCGGACCGGGTCGGGGTGGACCGGTCGGAGGGATTCGGCGAACGACTGCTGGGTGTGCTGCTGGACCGGGCCCACGACATGCCGCCGCAACTGATCGCCCCACTCGTCGCGGAAGAGGTGGCCAGGGTAGGGGGCCGGGACGTCTCCATCCTCCTGCAGGACTACGAACAGGTGCTGATGGTGCCGCTGCCGGGCCGGAGGCTGAAGCTCGGCGTCCCCGAGCCGGTCGAGGACTCCCCCGCGGGCGAGGCGTTCCTGAGCCGCAGAACGGTGGAGGTGCCGGAGAACGGCAGTGTGCGGATGTATCTGCCACTGCTGGACGGCAGCGACCAGATCGGGGTGATGGCCGTCACCCTGGACAGCGTCGACGACGACGACCGGCGATTGCTGCGCAGGCTCGCCGGTCTGGTCGCGGACATGATCGTCACCAAGGACGCCTACACCGACCAGTTCTTCCAGGCCCGCCGCAGTTCCCCGATGAGTGTGGCCGCGGAGATCCAGTGGTCGTTGCTGCCCCCGCTGTCGATGACTGTTCCGCAGGTCGAGGTGGCCGGAATCCTGGAGCCCGCCTACGACGTGGCCGGCGACAGCTTCGACTACGCCCTCAACGGCGACATCCTGCACGTGGCCATGATCGACGCGATGGGCCACGGACTGGACGCGGCGACCATGGCGACGGTGGCCATCGGCGCCTACCGCCACACGCGACGGTCCCATACGGATCTGTCCCGGGTGTACGCGTTCATGGACAGGGCCATCAATGAGCAGTTCGGCCACGACCACTTCGTCACCGCTCAGATGATGATCCTGGACATCACCACAGGCCGGCTGCAGTGGGTCAACGCCGGCCACCCGGCTCCGTTCCTGATCCGTGACCGGGCGGTGGTGGACCGGCTGGAGAGCCCGACCACGCTGCCGGTCGGCTTCGGCGGTGAGGAGCCGGTGGTGAGCGAGCGGATGCTGCAACGCGGGGACCGGCTGCTGTGCTTCACCGACGGCCTGATCGAGGAGCACCAGGTTGGCGGTGATCAGTTCGGTGAGGAGCAGCTGATCGAGTGGACCAACCGGATCCTCCACGACCGCCCCCAGCCGCGGGCGGTGGTACGCGCCCTCTCCCACGCCCTGAAACAAGAACGCGGCGGCACCACGACCGACGACGCGACCATCTTCCTCATCGAGTGGCGAGGCGGCGACGCCGATCACCTCGCCACCCTTGACTGAGCCCGCCGACGATGCACCCGCTCCCATGCACCCGCTCCCTCGCTGAAGCCTGCCGCTGACCTGTGGTTTCGTACCCAAGGTCGCAGGTGTCGCCTACAGCGGCCCCCACTCGCCCGGTCGAGCGGACTGCGCTTCCCACGCCCTGGCACTGCGGCGGACACACTCGCGTCGGCAGGAGGCATTCGGCAGGGACCGGCTCCTGCGGCCGGCACTCAGGGCTGGATCGCCGCGTCGGTGTACGTCCTGGCGGTGCAGGTGATGAAGTCGCGGCTGGCGTCCAGGGTGAGGGCCTGCGCCTGGAGGTGGTCGTACATCACGCTGTAGTGCCGCACGTCGGACGGCTTCTCCAGGTAGAGAGCGCTGGTGAACCGCTCCAGGTACACCACCCCTGCCTCGGGACTGTCGGCGAACCGCAGGATGGAGAACTGTCCTGACAGGCCCGGGTGAGCGCCGGCCGTGTAGGGAAGGACCTGCACCGTGATGTGTGGCTCCGCGCTGAGTGCCTTCAGGTGCTCCAGTTGTTCACGCATGACGTCCCGGCCGCCGACGACCCGGCGCAGTGCCGATTCGTCGAGGACGACCCACAGGCGCAGTGGGCAGGCCAGGTCGTAGACCCGGTGCTGGCGGCGTAGCAGCACCTTGAGGTGCGTGGCGGCCTGTTCGGCGGTGGGCCGAGGGATCGTTTCCCCGATGACAGCCTGAGCGTAGGCGGGGGTCTGCAGCAGATCGGGCACCATCATGGGCGCGTGAGTGCGCAACGTGGCGGCGTCTGTCTCCAGGCCGATATAGGCACTGCCGGAGAGGTCGCCATAGGGGTGCCACCAGCCCCGCTGACCGGATTCCCTGGCCATCTCCATCAGGGAGTCGATGACCTGCTCGTCCCCTACTTTGTAGATCACGCACAGGTCGCGCACATCGCGAGGGCTGATGGCACGGTTGCCGTTCTCCAGATGACTGATCTTGGGCTGAGAGACCATGAGCCGCTCAGCCACTTCTGTGCTCTTCAACCCACTGGCCACGCGGAGCCGACGAAGCTCGGCCCCGAGACGGCGTCTCCTGACAGTGGGATTGGTCTTCGCCGCCACGCGCGGTGTACCTCCGGGTCCAAATGGCTGTGTCGGCACGCAGGTTGCCATGCCACGAGGGGTGCTGATGCCGCGCAATGCCGCCGTGCTCGCCGGCAGCCGAAACGGACTCTTACGTTGGCAAATGCCTTGGTCCAGACGGCGCAAGAGCCTTCGCCGTCGGATGCCGGCAAGCCGGGTGGATTCGGCCGGCATCTGGTGCAGGGCCTGTCATTGGACGTGCGGGTCCGGATCCGCTCGACGGGGACGACGGTCGTGCCATGCCCACCGGCGGCATGCCGACGGGCTGGGCGCCGATCTCCGAAAAAATGAGCGTTCCCGATTCACTACTACGATCGCCGGCCATGGACGGGGCGGACGCCTAGTCGTCACCGGCCGGCAGCCGCATCGATCGATACCGTTCCATGGTCACCCCTCTGTGATCCTGCGGTACAGCAGCGCCTCGCCGGACGGGGACGCTGTGGCGCCGGTGTCATGGTGGCGGGCGCCGCGGAGGTGTCGGGTGCCGCGGAAATGGCGGGTGCCGTGGGGGTGGCTGTGGGCGCCGTGCCGGTCGTCACCGAGATGCTGTCCCCGAGGCGGATCCGGGTGTAGAGCCACTGGGCGTCCTCGGCGCCGAGGGCGATCACGCCGCCTCTGACGTCGTAGTCCTTCCCGACCTCGATGTCCGGGGTGACGGTGCCGACGTAGAGCGGGCCGCCCTCCCCGGCGCGCAGCTGGACCACGTACGCGACGTTCACCACGGTGTAGCCCCTGGGCAGCACGTCGACGGTCAGCGCTGTCCGGGCCTGCTTCGCGACCACGGTCATCGGGGTCGTGCTCGTGCTCGTGGACCCGGGCGGGAGGTCGGATTCCGAGAGGATCGGCATCACCCGGCCGCCGAACGTGAGGTTGCTCCTGGGCAGGTCGAGCGTGCCGGAGACGGGCAGCGGGGTGGCCGCCGACGCGGAACCTGAAGGTGGCACGGCGGGGGTCCGGCGCCCGGCCGGATGGTCCGGGTCCTCGCCGAGTCGCAGGGTCAGGGCGAAGCCCAGCAGCGCGAGGGCCGCGGTCCCCGCACCCAGGGTCGCGACGGCACGGCGGCGGCGCCTGCGGCGCATCGCCCGGGCACGTGTCGCGGGGCCACCGACGGCCGGAGCGGTCGCCTGGGCGGCCGCCAACTCATGTAGCACGGCGGACAGTTCATCGGACACGGCGGCTCTCCTTCCGGACCGGCCCGTCGGCCTCGTCGACGCGCTCGTCGGCCTCGTCCCCCGCAAGACGCCTCGCCAGTTCCGCTCGCCCCCGGGACAGTCTCGCCTTGACCGTCCCCACGGGCGCGCCGGTCTCGGAGGCTACCTGCTCCACACTCAGGTCGCACAAATGGTGCAGGACGATAGCCATCCGCTGAGCCTGGGGCAGTTCGCGCAGGGCGGCCACGAGCGCGGTGCGCTCGGGGCCCGGTCCCGGGGTGGAGTCGGGCGGCGGAGTGCGCCGTACCAGTTCCAGCCAGCGCCTCGCGCGCCGCCAGCGGCTCACCGCCAGCCGCATGGCCACCGTGCGGATCCACGCCTCGGGAGCACTGTCCGACAGGAAACGCTGCCGCCGGTCCCAGGCCCGTACGAACGCTTCCTGAACGACGTCCTGGGCCTCGCCGTGGTCTCCGGTGAAGGCGTAGAGCTGACCGGTCAGCCGGGGGAACGCGGTCGCGTAGAAAGCGTCGAACTCGTCCTCGGTCATGCCGCCACCGGAATCTCTGCCCTTTCCTTGCAACCTGGCCACCTCCGTCGTGCGTACAGGTCGCGTAGGTCGCGTAGGTCGCATCCAGCGAAGCGCAACCCCACCGGAAAGACGGCGCACACAGGTTCCAGGCTCCCTCATTCCGCACGGTGTTGGCTCGCTGCCTGCTCAACCTACTTGCACGACCGAACGGTTGCCCGACCAGGACGGACGGCCCCATGCGTCCGGCCACGACCGAGTTCCCGAGCCGAAGGACCGCCCACGTGCCACCGACCCCCGACGTACTCCCCGTACTCCCCGTGCTTCCCGTGCTGCCCGTACTCCCCGCCGGCCACGACTTCGCCGCGTACGCCCGGACACACTGGTCCCGGCTGGTCGTGACCGCTCGGCTGCTCACCGACGACCCCGGTGCCGCGGAGGAACTGGCGCGGAGAACGCTGGTACGGATGTGCGCGCGGTGGCGACGCGTTCCGCGCAACGACGTGGATTTCCATGTGCGGCGCTGTCTGGTGCGCAACCACCTGCGCCGGCTGCGCGGACGGCGGGCCGCGCGCCGACGGGTCGTTGTGGTGCTGCGGGTCTGGGAGGAGCTGCCGGACGCGGAGATCGCCCAGTTGCTGGGCTGCTCGGTGGGGGCGGTGCGTGCCCATGCCAGACACGGTCTGAAGGAGGCCGGCACCGACCCCGGGCGGCTGCGCGAGGTGTTCACCCGTGCCGCCCGGGACATCCTCCCGTCCGAGGTGCCGCTGGCCGGCCTCCAGGCAGGGGGCCGCAGCCGGCGCCGACGCCGCCTTGCCGTGGCCGCGGCCGTCTGCGCGGCGCTGCTCACGCCCGCCGCCCTCCTCGCCGCCGACCGTCTCGGGGGCGGCAGTGCGCAGGACGGGACGTCCGGAGCCCGGGCGGGTGACGGCAGCCGTCGGGCCACGAGCCCGATCCGGGTCGTGGCGCCGGGCGAGCGGGTGACCGTCGGGACGGGGGTACGGATGTGGCTGACCGCCGACGGTGGGCACTGGTCGGTTCCCGTGAACCCCCGCGGGGACGACAGCGACCACCCACTCGACGAATCGGGCGTCTCCCTGCGGATGGACAGCGTGAACGGCGGGTTCTTCCTGTCGGGCCTCTTCCACGGCCTGAGCGGCGAGCCGGGCCGCGTCGAGGTGAGAACCGGCGACGGCGGCAGGACCACCGCGAAGGTCCTCGTCCTGGCGGGCAGTCCGGGGTGGGGCATCTGGTACGTGAGCACGCCACTGCCCGGGAAGAACGTGGAGGCACTGTTCTCCGTGGACGGGGACGGGGACGGGGACGGGGACGGGAACGGCGACGGGGACGGGGACGGGGACGGGGACGAGCGGATCGTCACCGTGTACGACGCCTCGGGCAGGGTCGCCGCACGGTCGGACCGCGAGTGGTGGCGGATATGAACGTGATCGGGAACAGGGACAGGGACAGGGACGGGGACAGGAACGGGAACGGGGGCGAGGAAGGGAACGGCGACGGGAACGGGCCGGACAGGCCGCCGCGACCGGCGCGCACGGCACGGGGACCGAGGAAGGGGATGCTGTCGGAGCGCCGGCACCGCGAGCGCGTGCCGCTGCGGATCCGGTTCCGGCGCAACCGGGGCCGACGGCTTCGCCGGCTGTTCTACGCCTTCCTCACGCTGCTCGCGACGCTGTGTGCGGCGGCCGTCGTGGCGTACCACCTGACGCCCATTCCGAAGCCACACCCCGAGACCGTCACCCAGAGCACCGTGTTCCTCGACTCGGACGGCGCCTATCTGGGCCGGCGCGGACCGGTCGACCGGCAGGACATCCCGTTGTCCGCGGTCCCCCGGCATGTGCAGGACGCGGTGATCGCCGCGGAGAACCGTTCCTTCCGTACGGACAGCGGAATCTCGCCTCGGGCCATCGCGCGGGCCATGCTGGCGACATTGACGGGCGGCGACCCGCAGGGCGGCTCCACCATCACCCAGCAGTACGTGAAGAACGCGCTGCTGACCCCGGAGCACTCGTTGGCCCGCAAGGCGCGTGAGGCGCTCATCGCGATCAAGCTGGACCGCACCCGCACCAAGGACGAGATCCTCGAGGGCTATCTCGACACCGTGTACTTCGGGCGGGGTGCCGCCGGGATCCAGTCCGCCGCGCGCAACTACTTCGGCGTGGACGCGAAGAGCCTGACGGTCGCGCAGGGCGCCGCGCTGGCGTCCATCGTCAACATCCCCTCGTACTACGAGAAGGCGGGCTCCGATCCGAAGGTGACCGCGAAGCTGGAGAACCGCTGGGAGTGGGTGCTCGACGCGATGGCCGCGAGCGGGAACATCACCGCGAAGCAGCGGGCCGCGGCGCGTTTCCCGGCGTTCCGGTTCTATCCGCCGGGCGAGACCGAGGGGCAGCGGCAGTATCTGATCGACGTCGCCGCGAAGGAGGCAGCCGACCGGCTCGGCATCACCGAGGACCGGCTCGCGAGCGGCGGCTACAGCGTGACGACCACCTTCGATTTGTCGCTGCAGGACAGCGCCACCCAACTGGTACAGCAGCATCCTGGGGGCAAGGGTGTGCGGGTGCACACCGCCGTCGTGGGCATGGTGCCCGGCGACGGAGCGGTACGGCTGCTGTACGGGGGCTCGGACTATGCGCGGCAGTCGTTCAACGACGCGGTGAGCGGGGCGGTGGAGGCGGGGACGGCCCTGGAGCCGTTCAGCGAGGTGCGGCGTGCGGGCGATCCACTGGGCAAGCTGCTGAAGACGGCGGCACCGACGCCGCTGAACCTGGCATCGGCGTACGCGACGGTGGCGGCGGACGGCAGGTACGCCACCCCGTACACCGTCGCGCGCATCACACGGGAGGGCCGCACCGTCTACCAGGCGCGTCCCGACGTGCGGCGGGTCCTGGACGAGAAGGAGGCACTGGTGGCGGGCGCGCGATCGGGGGCCGGACCGACGCCCGTCGCCGTCGCCGTCGCCGCGGGCTCGGCGGAGGTGAAGGGTTTCGCCGTCGACGGAGCGGGGGGCGGGATCACCCGGCGGACCGTGTGGACCACCGGGTACGACGGCCGACTCGCGCTGACGGTGGCGCTCTTCGCCGACCGGGCAGGCAGGGGGAAGGGCACGGTGGTGCCCGCGCAGCTGCCGAACGAGCCGTCGCCGAGGGAGTTCGCGGAGAGGGTGGCGGCGGGGGTCTGGAAGGCTGCCACGAAGGACGGGTCGAAGAGCGACGCGAAGAGCAACGCGGGGGAGCGACGCGGAGAGTGACGCGGCGAACCACCGTAGGAGAGCGGCGGCGAGCCGCGCGGCGAACCGCCGTAGGCAGAGCGACGGCGAGCAGCGCGGCGAACCGCCGTAGGCAGAGCGACGGCGAGCAGCGCGGCGAACCGCCGTAGGCAGAGCGACGGCGGCGGTGACGCCGCTGGCGGCGAGACCGGCCGGCCGGGCGGGTGCTCCGGGGCGGCCTGGAGCAGGGCGTGCCCTCGCTCGTGGTGCTCGGCCTGGTAAGGGCTGTCGCTCCCGGCGCTCGCGCCAACTCCTGAAGAGTCCGTCCCAGGTCGGGTCGAGTTACGGAGGTACGGGCGGGGAACGGCAGCGGGGTTCACGATGCGGTCAGGCTTCAGTGGCAATCGGTCCAGGCATTCACCTGCACGTTTCCCGATGAACGACATGGGCCTCCGAAGCCGTGCGCGTCACCTACGTGCCGGCCTCGGTGGACGACAGGGGGATGCGCAGGACGCGGTGCAGCCGGGAAGAGGTCGCGATGTCGAGCCCCAGACTCGCGTGACGCAGGGATTCACCGTGGCTGCCGATGAGGGCCAGGTCACTGAGCTGACGGTGCAGCTCGGCGGCGAACACCTCGTCAGGGTCGTCGTCGGCATCTCCGTTCAAACGCTCGTCCGACGCCTCTACGGCACGGCTGCTCACCACCGAGGCCGGATCGCCTGTTCCGAACAGGTAGGCGGCCGCGGCATGGAGCACCGCGGCCGCCGCCGGCTCGTCGGCGTCCGCGGGACCGTCCTGCCCGTCGTTGTGGCAGTACTCGCTCAGGAGGTACTCGCCCATCCCGTGTTTGATCTCTCCGAACGCCCTGGTATTACCCAACGCGGCTTCCCAGAGCGCGTTGAGCAACGGGCGGAGGCTGAGGGTGTACTCCGCCTGCTCATCCGCCGGCAGAGCCTCCTGCGTTCGCATCAGACGCTCCGCCACGCCAACGGCGAACACAACGCGCTCGTCGGAGGACGCGGTGGCCAACCGGCACACCAGCTCGGCCTCCAGCTCCTGCCAGGTTGCCATCCGCGCCCACTCCAGTCATGAGTCCGACCCACCTGGCAGCGACCCTAACCGTGCGCTGACGTGTTCAAGGTCCATCGCGCGTCTTCTTGATCACCTCGACTTCTGGGTGGACCGTGTGGACCCGGTGGACCGGGCCGGGCGGTCGCGGCCGACCGACAACCGGGCCGGGGTGTAGGGGACGTAAGCCGCCCCGCCCAGGCCGAGCGCGGTGGCGGAGCGCTGGAGCGCGGCCGGGGTGGCGGCGTCGTCCCAGTGGCCGGTGCTGACGCGGTGCTCGAGCGCGTGCAGGGCGGCCACGGTCTCGGCGGTGGTGAACGTGCAGTGGCCCTGCCGCTCGATGAACGCCTGCCGCAGCAGCGCGCCGTCGCCGGAGGCCCGCACCCGGGCGGCGAAGCGGTTCTCCTGCTCCACCGGGACCAGGTTGTCGGCGGTGGTGTGGATGTCGAGCAGGGGCACCTCGAGTCCCTGACCGGCGGAGGACGTCCGCTGCGCGGCGCGGACCGCGGCGGGATCGGCGGTGATCGTGGCGCCCTCGGTCAGTGTGCGCAGGTCGGCGCGCAGGTCGAGACCGGCCGTCTTGTAGAGGGCGTGGACCTGGGGTGCGTGCTGTGAAGCGGCGAGCAGGCCGGTGTAGTCGACGCCCCGGTTCCAGGAGTTGTTGCCGCCGGCCGACTGTTCCATGGCGAAGCGGCCGCCCTCGACGAACCCCAGGATGCCCTGCGCGAACCACACGTACTGCTGCTCCTGCTGACCCGCCCAGTCGGTCGGGGCGGGCCGGTCCTTCCCGGGCGCCCAGGCGGGCAGGTTGAGGAAGGCGGCGGCCAGCGCGATCCGGGCGCGGCCCTGCGGGGTGGCCTGGGCGGCGACGACCGCCTTGGTGAGGAGGTCGGCGGTGGCGGAGGCGTCGGCGGAGGTGCCGAACCGTACGAGTCGCACCTCCTGTCCGGGCAGCAGCAGACGGGCGAGGGTGTACTCGGCGTCCAGCTGGTAGTTGTCCAGATCCGTGCCGCCCGCGACCAGCCCGCACTGGCCGAGGGCGCCGTCGATGCGCCCGCCGCCGTCCCGGGCGATCTGCGCGTTGACGAGTCCGCCCATGGACTGGCCGACGGCCAGCGTGCGCCGCGGTGCGCCGATCTGCGCGGTGACGGCGTCGAGGGCGGCGAACTGGTCTCGTTCGGCGCTGTTCAGGGCCCACATCGAGCCGTTGGGGTCGTACGACGAACCGGCCATCGCATAGCCCTGGGCGAGCAACTCGGTGCGTACGGCGTCGGTGGGGGCGTCCCTGGCGACGGTGGGGCCGAAGCCGTGGCTGAACAGCAGCAGGGTGCCGTTCCAGTCGTCGGGGACGTCAGCGATCCAGGTGGCGCCGTCGGCGAGGGCGCCGGTGAGGTGGCCGCTGACCGCCGGGCCCGCCTGTCCGGCCTCGGCGGCCTCGGCGGCCTGCGAGGGGAGGGTGGTGAGAGTCGCGGACGCCAGAGTGGCCAGAGCGGCGAGGGCGATGCGAAGACGCGTGCGGGACGTACGGGTGCTGGGGGACGTACGGGAATCGAAGGACGTAAGGGAGTCGCGGAACGTACGGGAATCGCGGGACGTACGGGCGAGGCGAGTGCTGGCAGGCATCGTGGCGGCTCCTTGTGGGGGGGGTGCGGGACGGGTGGGGGCGGGCCCGGAGCGGAGTCTCAGTGCACTGAACGAAGCGTCGAGGAATGTAGGGCATATTTCTTGCGCCAGTCAAGGGAATGCACAACTTAAAGCCACCGACCGACCTGTCCGACTTGGCCCACCGGGCCACCGACCCACCGGCCCCACTCGGTCGAGCGCGTCTTCCGGGCCACCGGGCCCAATCGGTCTAGCGCGTCTGCCGGGCCTGCGCCGTGAGGAAGTCGCGCTGCCGACCGCGATCGGTACGGACTACTGCACCCCGATCGAACAGGGTCGCCCGCAGGCGGCCGCCCCGCTGCCGACCGAACTCGCGCGGGCGCTCCGGCTGACCGAGGACCAACGCGCCCGTCTCTTCGAGCGCGTGAGGCGGAACGGTGGAATCGGATCGGATCGGATCGTCGCGGTGTCGCTCACGAACCGGTACGAGTGTGGCCGGTGGTGCAGGACTTCCCGCGTTCCTCGTGCACCGGCGCCCCCGACGCGAGCCCGCCGGGGTACGAGGAACGCGCCGCGCGTTAGAGGAGTCCGAGGTCGCGGAGTTCCTTGTGCAGATCGCCACGCGGGTTGTCGGCGGGTGCCGGAAGCTCGCCGCGCCCGGCGGGTCCCGCGCCGGTACCGACAGGCCGGGCCTCTCCGGCTGGAGGGCGCCGGTCGCGGAAGAGCCACGCCCCCACCACTCCGCCGATCAGCCCGCCGAGGTGTCCCGCCCAGCTCACACCCGGTGTCCCCGGCACGGCCACGGTGAGCAGGTAGGCGAAGGAGGCCGCCATGACGACACCGATCAGCGTGTCGATCAGGTGCCGGTCGAAGAGTCCGCGCACGACGACGTAGCCGAAGTACCCGAAGACCAGACCGCTGGCACCGACTGTCTCCGCGTCGCCCTGTTCGAGGAACCAGATGGTGAGCCCGCTGGTCGCCGCTACGAGCAGGCTCAGTCCCAGGAAGCGGGCCACCCCCCGGTAGGCGGCGAGGAATCCGAAGACGAACAGCGGGCCGGAGTTGCTCTCGATGTGCGCCCAGTTCCAGTGCAGGAAGGGCGCGGTGAGGATGTGGGGCAACGTACCGAGGTCGCCCGAGACCACTCCGTAGTCCCGCGAGAGTGCGTACTCGTCGGCGAAGTTGGCCAGTTGTACCAGCCACACGACAGCCAGCAGACCGAGCACCACGAAGAACGCCTTCCGCGCCTCCGCGACCATCCGCTCGGCGCCGGCCGGTGCTCTGCCGGACCTCCCCGACCCACTCATGACGGCTCCCTCCCCGGCGGACCCCTCCGCGCCCTCGCGCACTCTACGCAGTGCGACCTGGCAGTTCGAGGGAGATGTGCGGGGACATCGCGCGCAGGAAGTCGAGGGCGTCGAAGATCCTGCCCGCGGAGGCGACGCCGGTCGTGCGGGTGCGGCCGGTGAGGATGCGGTGGACCGCCTCCACCGCGAGCGGCGCGCTGACGGCGTAGATGTCGCGGCCGCTCGCCACGGCGCGCCGTTCGGTGCCGCCGGCGCGTACGACGGCGTCGACGAGGAAGGTCTGGTCGGACCGGCCGTCCCCGTCGGTCGCGGTCGGCGCCGTCGTGTCCGGGGCCGAGAGGTCCTCGGCCGCCTCCCTCGTCATGTGCGTGCGTACCTCGGGGACGGCGAGGTGGCTGGGGACGGTGACCACGTCGGCCATCGTGAACTCCCCGACGACCTCCCTGGTGCCCATCGGCTCGGGGAAGGGCCACTTCAGCAGCGTCGGCCCGTCGTCGTGGTACGTCAGCCGCCCGTCCGTGTAGCGGACGCGCCGGCCGCCGCGCCGCTCCCGGGAGACCGTCCCGGCCGTGCGGGTACCGGGGGTGGGGCGCCAACTGCTCAGTCCGTACGCGATGTCCGCCTCGTCGGCCGCCGTCCAGTCCCCCATCGCGGCGTGACCAGCAGGTCGCCGAGGCCGCCGTAGAACGCCATCGCGGGGACGATCACCGCTCCCGCCGTGCGGGCCGGTTCCGCGAAGTGCGTGAACGTGTCGAGGTTGGCCTCGATCTCGGCCGCCACGTCGACGTACGGGACCCCGGCGCGCAGTGCCGCCTCGATCACCGGAGCGGCGGTGACGGCGAAGGGACCGGCGCAGTTGATCACGGCGTCCACGCCGTCCAGGGCCCGGTCGAGCGAGGCGGGGTCGTCGACCGACGCGGGCCGGGCCTCGAGTCCGGGGGCGGACGCCGCCAGTGCCCGCAGATTGCCGGCGTCGCGGCCGGAGAGGACCGGGACGAACCCGCGCGCCCGCAGCTGTGCCACGACGAAGCGTCCGGTGTGTCCGTACGCACCGAACACCGTCACCACCCGCCCCTGCCCCTGCCCCCTGCCCTGCCTCTGGTCCTGTCCCTGTCCCTGGTGTTGTCCCATGGTTCTCCCCCGTGCTGCTCGACCGGTCCGATGAGGACAGCCTGGCAACGGTGGGTGCCCCGGTGTGAGTGTCCGGAACGACGTACCCCGTACAGTTTCGGACATGGGTACTGTCGCGCTGGCCCTCACCGAGGGCATGCTGCACTTCGAACTGTCCATGGCGTACGAGGTGTTCGGCGCCGCTCCGGTCGGCGTGACCGTCCCCTGGTACGACGTCGAGGTCTGCGGGTCGGACGCCGTGCGGCTCGGCCGGTTCCGGCTGGAGCCGGACCAGGGGCTCGACCGCCTCCGGCAGGCCCACACCGTGATCGTCCCCGGCTGGGCGGACGTCGACGTGGAGCCGCCCGCCGAACTCGTCGACGCGGTACGGGCGGCCCACGAGGCGGGGGCGCGGGTGGCCTCCCTGTGCACGGGTGCCTTCGTACTGGCCGCCGCCGGTCTGCTGGACGGCAGGCGCGCGACCACACACTGGGCGCACACCGAGGTCCTGGCCGCCCGTCACCCACGGGTGGAGGTGGATCCGGACGTGCTCTACGTGGACAACGGCAGCGTCCTCACCTCCGCGGGCAAGGCCGCCGCGATGGACCTGTGCCTGCACCTCGTCCGTCTCGACCACGGCTCGTCGGTCGCCAACGCCGTCGCCCGCCGCCTGGTGGTGCCGCCGCACCGGGCCGGCGGCCAGGCCCAGTTCGTCGCCGCGCCGGTGCCCCCCAGCGACGACCACCCGCTCACCGCGCTGTTCCCCTGGGTGATCGAACGCCTCGACCGGCCACTCACCGTGGAGGATCTGGCGCGCCAGGCCCGGATGAGTTCACGCCATCTGGGCCGCCACTTCAGGGCGGTGACCGGCACCACTCCGCTGCGCTGGCTGCTGACCCAACGGATCCGCCGCGCCCAGGAGTTGCTGGAAACCACCGACGAGGTCGTCGACGCCATCGCCACAGCCACCGGCATGGGTACCGCCACCACGCTGCGCCGGCACTTCAACCGCACGGTCGGCGTGCCCCCTGACACCTACCGCCGGACCTTCCGCTCCGGAGCGCCGAAGTAGCGGCGGAGCGGACCTCGCACATCAGGCACCGAACACCGGACATCAACCGTCAGGCATCGACCGTCATCAGACAGGGGACGTACGCAGTGCCCGGCGGGTGGGGAGCCCGACTCGCTCACGGCGTCGCCGAACTGCTGGTACTGCCACACGGAGGTTCGCGCACGCGGGCGCGCCCGGACCATGGAGGACCGGGCGCGCGGCGTGGATATGGGTGGGTCAGTGGCGGTCGCCGCCGTGGTCGTTACCGTCGTGGCGGTTGCCGCCGTGCTCGTTGCCGTCGTGACGGTTGCCGGCGTGCTCGTTGCCGTCGTGACGGTTGCCATCGTGACGGTTGCCGCCGTGGTCACCGTGGCGGTCGCCGTCGTGACGGTTGCCGTCGTGGCGGCCGTCGTGGCGGTTGCCGTCGTGGCGGCCGTCGTGGCGGCCGTCGTGGTCACCGTGGCGGTTGCCACCGTGGTCGTTGCCACCGTGGTGGTGCCAGTTGTGGCCCCACGACTCGTCGTCGACGAAGCGGCCGTGGTCGTTGCGCAGGGTGGCGGTGTCGGAGCGGTTGTCCCAGATCTCCCTGTTGCGGTCCTGGAAGAGGTCCCGACGGGTGTCGCGGCCCTCACCGGTGTGGATGCGGACCGTGGCGCGGCCCTCGAGGCGGTAGTGGTGGAAGGTGTAGCTGCGGCCGTCCTCGTTCCGGAGGGTCCAGCCGTCGAGGTTGACGTCGTGGCGCGTGGTGTTGGTGAGTTCCACCCACTCCTCGTTCAGCGACCTGCGGGAGCGGTCGTCACGTCCCGGGGCGTCGTACTGAACGGCGCTGATCTTCACCTCGGGGCGGTTGTCCGGACGGTGGTCGGACGCGGACGCCGGCAGCGCCACCGCCCCGACGAGAGCACCGGCCGCGAAGGTGGCGGCGGCCAGACGACGAGCGGTGACAGAAGCGGAAGTGGACAAAGAATTCCCCTGGCTGTACGGGCACCCTCCCGCGGCGGCCTTCGTGGCGCCGTGGGTGTCGGTGCGATGTGCGGGTGCGGTCGGCTGGCCGCACCCACACTCTGTCCACGGAGGGCGGGAGATGAGGGGGAAACAGGGCGTGTGTTACCTGTTGTCCATATCTCTGTGACTCTCGGCTGTAACGTCCATTCAAGCGGCAGGTGTCCCAAGTTGACGCCTGAACAGACCGCGGCCCTTTGCGGGAGTTGAGCGGTGCGGTCCGGACGCCATGCCACGCCACCCCATCGCGAATCGGCCCGTCACCCGAAAGTGGGTAACGGCCGACGGCGGCGTCCGGGCGGCCACAGGTGGGCCGAGGCGGCCACAGGTGGCTAGAGGTAGTCCTCGAGGCGGGCGATCGTGAAGCCCTGTTCCTGGATGTGGCGCAGCAGATTCACCGTCATCCCGGTCATCGTCGTGCCCTTGAGCTCCGACGGCCCGCGGAAGTGCGCCAGGATGATGTCGCCCGGGTGGAGCTTCTTGTCGCCGCGCTGGTACTGCATGTTCTTGATCTGCATGGACTCACGCCACAGGACGATCGCCTCGAGACCGCAGGAAGCGGCGGCGGCCCGGGTGTCCTCGTTCCAGTTGCCGTACGGCGGGCGGAACAGCCGGGGCGCGGTGCCGTATCGATCCTTCAGCTTGGTCTGCTGGCCGCAGATCTCCTGCTTCTGAGCGGCCGCGCCCAGGGTGCGGAGGTTGGGATGGGTCAGCGTGTGGTTCTGGACGCCGTCGCCGAAGGCCTGGAGCTTCTTGAAGTAGCCGTAGTCGGAGCTGATGGCCGAGTCCGTCAGGAACATCGTGAAGGGGATCTTCAACTCCCGCATCATCGTCACGAACCGCGGGTCCTTCTCCGCCCCGTCGTCGAAGGTCAGAAAGACGATCTTCTCCTGGGTGGGTATCTCACTGATCACCGGTATTCGGCCGCCGGCAGCCGGAAGTCTGACCGGCTTGGCGGCGGGTGCGGCGGGTGGAGCGGTCAGCGGCTCGATGCCCCACTTGCGGTACGCGGCCTCGACGCCCGCCTGCCCGCCCGCGTCGCCGCGGGGCGTCTGCGTCGGCGACGCGGAGCGGGACGGTGAGGCGGGACGGCGGGACTCCGCCGGGTGCTCGGCCCCGCAGCCCGTCGCGAGGCCCGTCGCGAGCAGGACGCAGGCCAGCGCCGCTCCCCTGATCCGCCTGTCCATCGTGTCCCACCCCATGTCATCCGGACGCCTCGACCTGTCACCTGGTTGATGTCGAACGGGCGTCCGAGGTTCCGCTCCGGATTGGACCATGAGCCGCACTGCCTACGTGCGGGCGGGCAGGGGGGCTGCACGCATGAAAGCGGGCACGCGGGCCGGCGGATCGGCGGGCTGACAGGCCGGCAGGCCGGCGGACGGGCGTACTGGTGTGCCGGCGGGCGCGGGATGATGGCCGGTATGCGCATCCGCATCGACGCCGTCGACCTGCCCGGCCTCACCCGACCGGCCTCCGCCGACGGCAAGGTCCCCGCCCACGGCAACCTGCACGTCGCCGTGCAACGCCGTGACCGTCCGGCCGAACTCCTCGAGCCGCAGCCGGCCGACGCGCCGTCCGCGACCTGGACGCTGGAGTGCACCACGAGCGCCTCGCCGGCCGGCACCGAGGTCAGGGGGCCCTATGTCCAGGACCGTCTGGGGCGGCGGTTCGTCTATCTGTCGTGGGGCACGGTCGACGAGTCGGGCGTCTTCACGATGTTCCGCCGCGCCAAGCTCATGCTCGACGCCGTCCCCGCCGACGTACTCGCGGCCGCCGCACGCGAAGGTCTGCTGGTCGGACGTCTCGGTCTGACCGACGCGCAGGGCGGGCCCCTGTGCGCACGCGTCGAGCCCCCGCACATCACCTGGACCGCCGAACGCGCCGACTAGGACCTGCCCGGCCGCGACCCGCAGAAGGTGGTCGGCCACGGACAGTGGGCGACCGGAGCCGGACGG
Organism: Streptomyces sp. NPDC060000; assembly: GCF_042737375.1. Classification (NCBI taxonomy): domain Bacteria; kingdom Bacillati; phylum Actinomycetota; class Actinomycetes; order Kitasatosporales; family Streptomycetaceae; genus Streptomyces; species Streptomyces sp. NPDC060000. The sequence goes on along the minus strand of NZ_JBHWUU010000026.1, from coordinate 70,002 downwards.
GATGTCTGCGGCTTGGCTACGCTTGGCGTTAAGCGCCCATTGCGGGGCAATGGCGGACAAATGTCCAAGTGTCCAAAGGAACCGAAGATGGGTCTCGGTGCCGGCCCTCCGGCCGTGAAGCGCAGGTCCTTCACCCGTGCGTCCGTGGCGGTCGCGGTCGCCGTCGGCCTCGTGCTGGCCGGAGCCTGCGGTGGAGGCGGAGGAGACGGCGACGGGGACGGGGACGGGGACGGGAGTCTTTCGGTCGGGGTGCTGCTCCCGGGCGGCGGGGCCTCACGGTTCGGGCAGTTCGACGGGCCGCTGATCGAGAAGCAGCTCAAGCGGCTGTGCCCCGACTGTCCGGCGCCGACCATCGCCGCCACATCCGACCCGGCGGTCCAGCGGCAGCAGCTCGAGTCCATGATCACCAGACGGGTGGACGTCCTGGTCCTCGCCGCCGTCGACCCCCAGTTGCTGCGCCCGTCGGTCGAGGCCGCGCACCGGGCCGGTATCCCGGTCGTCGCCTACGACCGGCTCGCACAGGGCCCGATCTCCGGTTACGTCACCTTCGACGGCACGACCGTCGGCAGGCTCCAGGGCGAGGCGCTCCTCAAGGCCATGGGCACGAAGGCGCGCGGCGGACAGATCGTCATGATGAACGGCGCGACGACCGACCCCAACGCCGGCTGGTTCAAGCGGGGAGCGCTCTCCGTCCTCCAGGGCAAGGTGAAGATCGGCAAGTCGTACGACACCGTCGGGTGGCGGCCGGAGAACGCCTTCGTCAACATGACCCGCGCCATCGCCGCCCTGGGCGCGGGCGACATCGACGGCGTGCTGGCCGCCAACGACAGCCTCGCCGGCGCCGTGGTCGCGGCCCTCAACGCCGCCGAGGTCAGGCCTCTTCCTCCGATCACCGGCCAGGACGCCGACCTCGCGGGCGTACGGCGCATCGTCAGGGGCGACCAGTACATGACCGTGTACAAGCCCTTCGAGCCGGCGGCCACCGCCGCCGCCAAGATGGCCGTCGCCCTGGGACGCGGCCGGACGGTCGGATCCATCGCCACCGGCACCGTCGACAGCGCCACCACCAAGAACATCCCGGCGGTCCTGCTCCCGTCGGTCCCGGTGACCGTCGGCAACATCAAGGGCACTCTGGTGAAGGACGGTATGTACACCATCGACCAGATCTGCACCCCTGCGCTCAGGTCCGCCTGCGCCAAGGCCGGACTCACCCGATGAGGAGGTGGACCCGTGCCGGTTCAGCCCCTGCTGGCGCTGCGCGGCGTCTCCAAGCGGTTCGCCGCCGTACAGGCACTGGCGGACGTCGAGCTGGAGATCAGGGCCGGGGAGGTGGTCGCCCTGATGGGCGACAACGCCGCCGGTAAATCCACGCTGGTCAAGGTGATCTCGGGAGTCGGTCCCGCGGACAGGGGCGTCATCGAGTGGCAGGGCAGCGCCGTCCAGATCAGGCGGCCCCAGGACGCCCAGGCGCTGGGGATCTCGACCGTCTACCAGGACCTCGCGATGTGCGGCAATCTCGATGTCGTCGGCAATCTCTTCCTCGGCCGGGAGATCCACCGGTTCGGCATCCTCGACGAGGTGGAGATGGAGCGCCGCACCCGCGAGCTGCTGAAGACCCTGTCCATCCGCATCCCCGACGTGCGGGTGCCGCTCGCCACACTGTCCGGCGGCCAGCGGCAGGTCGTCGCGATCACCCGCTCGTTCCTCGGCGCGCCCCGGCTCGTCCTGCTCGACGAACCCACCGCCTCGCTGGGCATCGAGCAGACAAGCCAGCTCCTCGACCTCATCGAGGAGCTGCGCGACCGGGGCCTCGGGGTGCTGCTCATCAGCCACAACATGGGGGACATCAAGGCCGTCGCCGACCGGGTCGCCGTCCTGCGCCTCGGCCGCAACAACGGCGTCTTCGACGTGCCCACCACCTCCCAGGAACAGATCGTCTCCTCCATCACCGGCGCGGCGGACAACGCCGTGGCGCACCGCACGACCCGCCCGGAGGAAGCATGGCCCTGAGGGGGAGGAGGAACCGGACCCACGCCGCCGACACCGCACCCGGCGCCGATTCCACGCACAGCACCGACACCGCACCCGACGCCGATTCCACGCACAGCACCGACACCGCGCACCACACCGGTTCCGAGATGTCCGCCGACCCGGGCCGCGACGGACGCCGGTGGCCCGCCGGACGGCTCAGGGTGCCCGCCGGACGGCTCGGGGCGTACGCCGGTGCGGTGCGCCGCAGGCTGCACGAGGACGGGCTCGGCCCCGCCCCGGTCCTGCTCGCTCTCGCCGTGACCTGGGCGGTCTTCCAGGCCCTCAACGAAAACTTCCTCTCGCCGCGCAACCTGTCCGTCCTCGGCGTGGACATCGTGGGGACCGGAATGGTCGCCGTCGGCATCGTCTTCGTCCTGCTGATCGGCGAGATCGACCTGTCGGTGGGCTCGCTCGCCGGCCTCGCGGGTGCCCTGTTCGCGGCGCTGAACGTGAACCTCGGGATGCCCGAGTGGCTCGCCGTGGTCATCGCGGTGCTGGGCGGTGCGGCCGCCGGGGCCGTCCAGGGGTTCTCCTTCGCGAGGATCGGCGTGCCCGCGTTCGTCGTCACCCTCGCGGGTCTGCTGGTCTGGAACGGCGTGATGCTCTACCTGCTGGGACCGGACAGCTCCATCAACTTCAGCGAGGACGGGCTGGTCGCCACGCTGACCAGCCGCTACTTCGGCTCCGCCGTCGCGGTCTACGGGCTTGCGGCGCTCTGCACGGCCGCGTACCTCCTCGTCTCGCAGCACGACCGCAGGCGCCGGAGCGCCGCCGGGATGCCGTGCCGGCCGATAAGCGAGATCTGGGCGCGGACGGCTCTGCTCGCGGTGGTCGCGTTCACCGCCGTCTACGTGCTGGGCCGGTTCGAGGGGCTGCCGCTGGCGCTGCTGATCTTCCTGGGGGTCGTCGTCGCCTCGGACCTCTTCCTGCGCCGCACGCCGTACGGCCGGCAGGTCCTCGCGCTGGGCGGCGGTGCGGAGGCGGCCCGCAGGTCCGGCGTCGACGTGGCGCGCGTGCGGATCTCGGTGTTCATCGTGTCGGGCACCCTGGCCGCGGTCGGCGGCCTGTTCATCGCGTCGCGTCTCACCTCGGCGAGCCAGATCTCGGGCAACGGGATGCTGCTCATCAACGCCATCGCCGCGGCCGTCATCGGCGGCACCAGTCTGTTCGGCGGACGCGGCTCGCCCTGGTCCGCGCTGCTGGGGGTGCTGATCATCCAGTCGATCGGCTCGGGCATGGCACTGCTGGGGGTCGAGCCCCCGATCCAGCTCATGATCACCGGTGGGGTGCTGTTCACCGCGGTGGTCTTCGACTCCCTGACGCGGCGCGCCGCCGAATCGCGCGGACGGATCTGAGAGCCGCCAGGACCGGAAGGACCGCCGGACCAGAGGATCGTCCGGCCCGAAGGATCGTGCGCACCGGAAAGATCGGTGAAGTTCCGAAACATTCGGACGTCAGGGGGCCGGTCATTTGATCTTGCATTTACCGATCTCACTTCGGCGAACTGCCCGAATTGCGCTCCCCCTAACTCTGAGCAGCGGGAATTCACTCTCACACACCCACCTGGGGCTTCGAATGTTTCGAAGTGAAAACCGAAAGTATTGACAGTTGTCGTGGCCCGGCCAACACTGACGCCGTCATCGGCCTCATGAGGACGAGGAGGAAGCACACCCATGAATCCCGCACCCGCACAGCGACTCAGGCTGCTCATCAGCGGTGTCTGCACCATGCTGCTGGTCGCCGTGGCCGCGCTGACCCTGCCCGGCACCGCGCACGCCGACACGGTCGTCACCACGAACCAGACCGGCACGAACAACGGCTACTACTACTCGTTCTGGACCGACTCGCCGGGCACGGTCTCCATGAACCTCGGCTCCGGCGGCGGCTACGGCACCTCATGGAGCAACACCGGGAACTTCGTCGCCGGCAAGGGCTGGAGCACCGGCGGACGCAGGAGCGTCACCTACTCGGGCTCCTTCAACCCGTCCGGCAACGCCTACCTGGCTCTCTACGGGTGGACGTCGAACCCGCTCGTGGAGTACTACATCGTCGACAACTGGGGCACCTACCGGCCCACGGGCACGTTCATGGGCACCGTCACCAGCGACGGCGGTACGTACGACATCTACAGGACGACCCGGTACAACGCCCCCTCCGTCGAGGGCACCCGCACCTTCGACCAGTACTGGAGCGTCCGCCAGTCGAAGAGGACGGGTGGCACCATCACCACCGGCAACCACTTCGACGCCTGGGCCCGCGCCGGAATGACCCTGGGCAGCTTCAGCTACTACATGATCCTCGCCACCGAGGGCTACCAGAGCAGCGGCAACTCCAACATCACGGTGGACGGCACCGGTTCGGGCGGCGGCACCGGCGGTGGCGGAACCGGTGGCTGCACCGCGGCCCTGTCCGCGGGCCAGCAGTGGAGCGACCGGTACAACCTCAACGTCGCCGTCACCGGATCCAGCAACTGGACCGTCACGATGAACGTGCCCTCCCCGGCGAAAGTCCTCTCCACCTGGAACACCAGCGCCAGTTACCCCAGCGCCCAGGTGCTGACCGCCAAACCCAACGGCAGCGGCAACACCTTCGGCGTCACCATCCAGACCAACGGCAACTGGACCTGGCCGACGGTCTCCTGCACCGCGAGCTGACCCCACACCCCGCCCCAGGCCGGAGGAGCACCCCGTATGAGCACCGGACCACAACTCTCTTTACGCGCCCTGGTCACGAGGCTGGTCGTCGTCGCGACGGCCGCCGCGTGCACCCTCACCGTCCAGGCCGCCGCCCCGGCACAGGCCGCCACCTGCAACGGGTACGTCGGGCTCACCTTCGACGACGGCCCGGGCAGCACCACGACGGCCCTGCTCAACGCCCTCACCCAGAACGGGCTGCGGGCCACGATGTTCAACCAGGGCCAGTACGCCGCCGCCAACCCGTCCCTGGTCCGGGCCCAGGTGAACGCCGGCATGTGGGTCGGCAACCACAGCTACACCCACCCACACCTGACGCAGCTCGGCCAGGCGCAGATCGACTCGGAGATCTCCCGGACCCAAGCGGCCGTCTCCGGCGCGGGCGGCGGGACTCCGGTGCTGTTCCGGCCGCCGTACGGCGAGACCAACGCGACCGTGAAGGCGGTCGAGGCCAAGTACGGGCTGACCGAGATCATCTGGGACGTCGACTCGCAGGACTGGAACAACGCGAGTACCGACGCGATCGTGCAGGCCGCCGCCCGGCTCACCAACGGCCAGGTCATCCTCATGCACGACTGGCCCGCCAACACGCTCGCCGCGATCCCGCGCATCGCGCAGGGTCTGGCCGCTCGCGGTCTGTGCGCAGGCAGGATCTCCGCACAGACCGGCCGGGCCGTGGCCCCCGACGACAGCGGGGGCGGCGGTGGCGGCGGAACCGGTGGCTGCACCGCGGCCCTGTCCGCGGGCCAGCAGTGGAGCGACCGGTACAACCTCGACGTCGCCGTCACCGGATCCAGCAACTGGACCGTCACGATGAACGTGCCCTCCCCCGAGAAGATCATCGCCACCTGGAACACCAGCGCCACCTACCCCAGCGCCCAGGTGCTGACCGCCAAACCCAACGGCAGCGGCAACACCTTCGGCGTAACCATCCAGACCAACGGCTCCTGGACCTGGCCGACGGTCTCCTGCAGCGCGACCTGACCCGCGAGTATCTGTTCTCGCGAAGTGAGAAATAGGCGGAACGCGCGATGAGCATTTCTCGGCCGACAGACGGAGCGTAATTACCGGTCACGCAACGTTGATCTCGGCATGCTACTGTCTTTCGAAGTTGCAGTTGTGGTTGCCAGAAGGTTTTTTCCGACGGGGTGATCATCACGGCGACCGGACTCCGCGCAGTGCGGAATCCGAACACCGTTCCTGAAGGAGATTTAAAATGGCTGCTGGCACCGTGAAGTGGTTCAACGCGGAAAAGGGCTTCGGCTTCATCGAGCAGGACGGCGGCGGCCCCGACGTCTTCGCCCACTACTCGAACATCGCCGCCCAGGGCTTCCGTGAGCTCCAGGAAGGCCAGAAGGTTACCTTCGACATCGCGCAGGGCCAGAAGGGCCCGACGGCCGAGAACATCGTTCCCGCCTGACGCCCACGCAGACGCGGACGCAATAACTTCGCAGCTGGGGCCCGCACCTTGGGGTGCGGGCCCCAGCTTGCTGCTTTCCCACCGATCCACCCTGTGGCGCATTTCACCGTCGACCTGATTCGACGCCATCGCCTTTGGCCCGTTCTCGCGATTCTCTGCGCCGCACACCTGCCGCGGGAATTCCTTGATACGCGCCGACGCATCAAGGAAGGTTCGTATGAACCACGCACGCACGCATGCCCGTAGGAACGACCGCTTCACCGACCAGCGCACCCGGGGCGATCGCTCCGGCGCCCCGCGCCGCACCAACGGCGGCGGAGGCGGAGGCCGGCGGATGGCGCCCCAGGGCGAGTTCGCATTGCCGAAGACGATCACCCCCGCGTTGCCCGCCGTCGAGTCGTTCGCCGAACTGGACATGCCGGCGCGGCTGCTGGCCGCCCTGGGTCACGAGGGCGTGGCCATACCGTTCCCGATCCAGGCGGCGACCCTGCCGAACTCGCTCGCGGGCCGCGACGTACTCGGCCGTGGCCGCACCGGTTCGGGCAAGACCCTCGCCTTCGGCCTCCCGGTGCTGGCCCGCACCGCGGGCCGGCGCGCCGAGCCCCGGCAGCCGCTCGCGCTGGTCCTCGTGCCCACCCGTGAACTCGCGCAGCAGGTCACCGACGCGCTCGCCCCGTACGCCCGCTCCGTGGGGCTGCGGCTCGCGACCGTGGTCGGCGGGATGTCGATCGGCAGGCAGTCCAATGCGCTGCGGAACGGGGCGGAGGTCGTCGTGGCGACCCCGGGGCGGCTCAAGGACCTGATCGACCGGGGCGCCTGCCGACTGGACGCCGTCGACATCACGGTCCTCGACGAGGCCGACCAGATGGCCGACATGGGCTTCATGCCCCAGGTCACCGCCCTGCTCGACCAGGTGCGGACCGACGGGCAGCGGATGCTCTTCTCGGCGACCCTGGACCGCAACGTGGATCTGCTGGTCCGGCGCTACCTGACCGACCCGGTGGTCCACTCCGTCGATCCGGTGGCCGGCGCGGTCACCACGATGGAACACCACGTCCTCCATGTACACGGCGCCGACAAACAGCAGGCGACCACCGAGATCGCGGCACGGGACGGCCGGGTGATCATGTTCCTGGACACCAAGCACGCCGTGGACCGGCTGACCGAGCACCTGCTGCACAGTGGCGTCCGCGCCGCCGCCCTGCACGGTGGCAGGTCCCAGCCGCAGCGCACCCGGACCCTGGCCCAGTTCAAGGACGGCCACGTGACGGTGCTCGTGGCGACCAACGTCGCGGCCCGCGGCATCCACGTCGACAACCTCGACCTGGTCGTCAACGTGGACCCGCCGAGCGACCCCAAGGACTACCTGCACCGCGGCGGCCGTACGGCCCGGGCCGGCGAGTCCGGGAGCGTCGTGACCCTGGTGACCCCCGACCAGCGGCGGGGCATGACCCGGCTGATGGCCTCGGCCGGCATCAGCCCGCAGGTCACCCAGGTCCGTTCGGGTGAGGAGGAGCTGAGCCGCGTCACGGGCGCCCGCACGCCCTCCGGCGTCCCGGTCGTCATCACCGTGCCGGTCGCGGCCGTTCCCCGTCGCCGTGGATCGTCGTCTCCGTCTTCGTCGTCGTCCTCCTCGTCCTTCTCGTCCCGCGCCCGTGGGCGCCGCGGGCGTCCGGGCCAGGCTCGGACCGCCGCCAACCCGGCGGCCTGATCCCGGGCCCGGTCCGCACGGCCGTGAGGCACCCATCTGCGCAGGAGGCACAAGTGACAACGGTCCAGACGCACAGGGTCCGGACGCGGCAGCAGCATCAGGACGAGTCCGGGCCGCGGGTACGTGACGACATGACCGTCGAGGTGGCCCTGTCCGTCATGGCCGGTGCCCGCGTCGAGTACCTGCTCCTGTGTGACGGGGACGACCAGTTCACGGGCTCGGTCACCCGGGTCCAGCTCGCCGTTCTCCGCACCGGTGCCACGTACACTGACCGGCTCCGCCTGCGGGACGTCCCCACCGCACCGTTCCCGCCCTCGTCAGGCCCCTGCTCCTTCTCTCTGTGAGGCATCATGCGCTGTGTCATCGCCCGGTACCCGTTCGACCTCACCAAGGACGGCGTCATGGAATCGATGAAGGGCATCACGCCCGAACCCATCACGGGTGAGTCCGTGGTCATCAGCCGCCGCCGCTACCCCGTCAAGCAGGTGGGTGAGATCGTCACCCGCCAGGACCGCCGCGACTTCACCGGCGGGGAGATCGTCCGGGCCATGACCCGCCTCGGCTTCACGTGTCACGAGCACCCCCAGGCCACACCCGTCCAGGTTCTTACGCCGCTCCAGAACGCTTCGGCGCTGCTCGGTGCCCCCGGGGCGTGGGAGGCCTGACAGGCCGAAGCACCACACGAAGCACCCAGAAGCACCCAGAAGCACCCAGAAGTGAACAGAAGTAACTAGAAACACCCAGAAACACCCTGAGGGCCCTGCCGACGCGCGTCGGCAGGGCCCTCTTGGCGTGGTGCGAGCAATTACCTGCACCTCCGAAGGGGTGAAATCTATTCCCGTCAAGGTAGACATTGGCATGCAGCTTGGGTAGTGTTTTTTGCGTACGCACGACCAGCAGGTGGTCGGTTCAGAGGAAGGAAGGAAACGCAGACGCCATCAGGATCGCCCGGCCCGAGAAGCTTCCGGGTCCGGGTACCGCAAGGCCATGGATTGGAAGGTGGTCCCCGGTCACGCAGTCGCGATCCACGCGCCCCCGCCCGTTCGCCGGGCCCTGGCAGCGAAACAGAAGGTCGGCACAGCAGTAGGTCCGACCGATGGTGTTGAATTTCCCTTCGGGGCCCTGGTGCCGTACGGCACCAGGGCCCCTCGACGCGTTGCACAACGAGGTGACATGACAGCAGATATCCCGCTCGGTGGTCGTCTGGACGACGACGACTATCCCGCGTACACCATGGGCCGGGCCGCAGAGATGCTCGGCGCCACTCCGGGCTTCCTCAGGGCCATCGGCGAGGCCAAGCTGATCACGCCCCTCCGCTCGGAGGGCGGGCACCGGCGGTACTCGCGCTACCAGCTCCGGATCGCCGCCCGGGCGCGCGAGCTCGTCGACAAGGGCACCCCGATCGATGCCGCCTGCCGCATCGTCATCCTCGAGGACCAGCTCGAGGAGGCTCAGCGCATCAACGCCCAGTACCGCCGCGCGGCGGACGAGGCATCCGACAGCTCCAGCTGAGCGTTCGCGGCGAGCCGGCCCGGCAGCACGTCGCCCGGAAAAGTTTTCTCCTCACGTGTAAGAACTCGCGGCTCTCGACCATTTCCAGGTGAGAGAGCCGAACTGAGGAGAGGGTGCGTGAGCGACGTCCAGCGTTTCCGTGACTTGTACGAGGAGTGCCAGCCACGGGTGCTCGCCTATGCCTCGAGCCTGGTGGGCCGACAGGTCGGTGAAGACATCACCAGCGAGACCTTCACGGTCGCCTGGCGGAGGATGCGGGACGTTCCCGCGCCGCCGCTGCCGTGGCTGCTGCGGGTGACCCGCAACCTGACCCACGAGCTGCGGCGCCGCGACGGCAGGCAGTACGCGCTGGCCGTCGACGAGGCACAGCGGATCATCACCTCGGGTGCCCAGGTCGGCGACGTGGCCTCGGACGTGACCGAGCGCGCGGCAGCGCTGCAGGCGCTGGCCGGACTGTCCGCCGCCGATCGCGAACTTCTGACGCTGGTGGCCTGGAACGGCCTCGGCCCGAAGCAGGCCGCACGCGTCCTCGGGTGCTCCATCGCCACCTTCTCCGTCCGGTTGCACCGGGCCAGACGGCGGCTCGAGCGTGCCGTCGACGGGGCGGCGGCCGGGCTCTCTCGCGACACCCACCCGACAGTGACTGTGACTGCGAAGGAGCACTGACATGGCACGCAAGCGGCCTGATGTCATGAAGACCCTGGCCAAGGCGCGACCCGAGGAGCTGGACCCGGCCCGCCTGGCCGGTTCCGAACGCGCCCGGAACGACCTGTTCACCATCATGGCCGGGCCCCGCGAGACGCGGGAGGCCCCCGCTGCGGTACGGCAGTTCAGCTGGCGCTGGGCGCTGCCCGTCGCGGCGACGGCGGTGGCCGCCGCAGTGGTCGTCGGCACGCTGGCCGAGGGCACCGCGGGCTCCCAGGGGACCCGGACGAGCGCCGGGCCCTCCTCCACGGACGGCTCAGGGCAGGCCCCGGCGAACGGGCGGCTCGCGCTGCTGAACGTCGCCGCCCAGCTGGACCGCACGGCGAGCGAGGGAACGTACTGGCAGGTGACCACACGTTCGGCCTCGATCGGTGTGATCGCCGAACCCGCGTCGGGGTTCTCGGTCGTCTCCTCCGAGACGCAGCAGTACTCCTACGGGGTGAAGTCCGGCACGCCGAGTCTGTGGGTGTCCGGCATCGACGACTCCACGCAGCCCCGCACCGCACGCGACAAGCAGCGCTGGCAGGCCGCCGGGTCCCCGAAGGAGCTGACGCTCGCCGGTGGCGAGTCGGGCGGAAAGCTCGGTCTGCGCATCGAGTCGGCGGACGAGAACCGTCCGACGACGACCACGATCAACAGCGGTGACCGGATCGCCGCCCTCGGCGCACGCAATGTGACCTACGCGGACCTGCAGAAACTCCCGGGCGACCCCGCGAAGCTGAAGCAGGTCCTGGCGGACCTCTACAAGGAGGACCGCGGCAGCGAGATCTCCGACCCCACCGAGTGGACCTGGCAGCAGGCTGCGGGGCTGATCAACCTGCCGGTCAGGGACGAGGTCCGGGCCGCCGCGTACCGCGTCATCGCGGACCTGCCGGGCATCGTCTCGCTCGGCGAGGTCGCCGACCCGACGGGCCGCAAGGGCGCCGGCTTCGCCCTGCCCGCCATCAACACGCCCGACTACGGGGCCGTACGGTCGGAGCTGATCGTCGACGCCGGCACCGGCGCCCTGCTGGCCGAGCAGCGCACGGTGACGAAGCCGTCCACGGCGGCCGCCGCGGCGGGCATCACGGCGGGCACGCTGGTGGACTACTCCGCCACCGTCAAGGCGGAGTGGACCGACCGGCAGCCGACCGGCACGAAGTAACCGGTCGGGCCGGTCCCCGGACGCCCCGGGTGCGGAGCCGTGCCACCCCCGGCTAAGGGCATCGCTCAGGACATCGGGGCCGGGTATCGGGGGCCGGGCGCCTGCCGCGGTGCAGGGCGCCGGCGCACCAGCCGATGACCGTGGCGTCGACCAGCGCGCCGAACGCGCCGGCGACGAAGAGCACCCCGGCGGACACCTGCGGCCCGCTCGAGGTGGGCTGCGCCCGGATGATCAGGGCCGGGAGCAGGCTGCAGGCCCAGGCCGACGGTGGGTGCCGGGAGCCCGGCCCAGGCCGACGGCGGCCGTCACCTGCGCCGGACGGCAGTTCCGCGGCCCGGGCCGTTCGGCGGGGGCTGCGGTCCGGCCGGGCAGCACCGCACGCACGGTACGCGGGCCGACCGCGCAAGCCGTCCGCGCAGGCCGACCATGCAGGCCGACCACGCAGGCCGACCACGCAGGCCGACCACGCAAGCCGACCGCGCGGCGCGGCCGGTCGGGTCAGCCGGCCTGTGACGGCGTCTGCTTGATGCCGTTAACGACCGCCCGGTTCAGGACGGCGCTGGTGTAGGTGACCGTGCCGGGCTTGATCAGGGCGTCCGTCCCGCTGAGCGGCTTCACCTGGACCGAGCGGTCACCGAGGAAGACATGGCTCTTCGCGTCGAAGATCCACTCTTCGCGCTGCCCGCTCGTCTCGTCCAGCCGGGCCACCGCCACCCCGGACCGGCCGACGGCGTCCACCGCGTCGTTCACGACCACGACACCAGGGATCTTCGCCGCGGCCTTGAACAGCGCCGAGTACAGCTCCGCCGGCGGGTAGCTCTCGATGAGCAGGTCGCCGATGGTGGTGAAGGCCTCCTGGTCCGGGGAGTTCCCCTTGCCCTTGGTCTCTGTGTAGATCTTGGTGAGGAGCTTGTCCGGATCGGTGGGCAGCTTGGCCAGGTAGTCGTACGACGGAGCGCCCAGGTGCGCCGTCGGGGTGTTGCCCAGCTCGTCGGGAAGGCTCAGGGTCTCGCCCTCCGGGCTGTCGTTGACGGCCGGGTCGATCAGCCAGCCCTTGGTGCCGTCCGAGGACTTCCACAGCTGACGGGTGTGCAGCGTGTGACTGGCCAGGCTGGTCTTGTCGTCGACGGTCTTGAGGAAGGTGTCGGCCGACTTGGACTCGATGTAGACGTACTGGCCCGGCTTGACGGTCGGGTGGGTCACGTCGGCCGCGGCCAGCGAGATCTGGTCGAGCAGCTGCGGCACACCCTTGGTGGTGGCGACGCCGACGGTCGTGGTCAGGGCCGGTCCGGTGGCTACGCCGCCGTCCCTGACCCCGCCGCCCCCGGAAGACGCCACTCCGGCGACGACCACCCCGGCCAGGGCGGCGGCGAGTGCGGGCAGCGTGATCGCCGGGCGCGGCAGCCGCAGCCGCCGGGCCTTGCCCGGGGCGGCCGCCCCCGTGCGCTCTTCCTGGCGGGCTTCGTGGATCTGGGCCATCAGACGCTCCTTGTGGAACTGGTGACGGCCCGTCGGCAGGTCGCGTGCCGTCCGGGCGAAGAGCTGTGCGCTCTCCTCCCGCTCGGCCGGACTCTGCCGGGACGTGTTCGCGTTCATCGGTTTCCTCCCTGCGCGGGCCGGACCACGTTTGCGTGATCGCCTCTTATCTGTCGGCCGGTGCGGCCGCCTTCCCGGATTCCGCGAACTTTCTCGGGCGCCCGGTCCGGCGTCCGGTCGGCCGTCGGGCGGCGGGCCGGTTCGTCCTCGGCGAGCGCGCGCAACTTCTTGCGGGCGCGGGAGAGGCGGGAGGCGACGGTGCCGACCGGGATCCCCAGGGCTTCGGCAGCGGCCTCGTAGTCGAGCCCCTCCCCCAGGCAGAGCGCCACGACCTCGCGTTCCGGTCTGCGCAGTGTGGCGAGGGCGGTGAGAGCCGTCGCGAGCCGCCGCCGGTCGTCGATCCGGTCGGCGACCTCGTCGGCGTGGTCGGGCACCGACAGCTCGGCCGCCGCGGCGGCGCCCGCCGCCGCCCGGTACCGCCGGTTGCTGCGGTACTGGTTGCGGGCGGTGTTGGTGGCGATGCCCAGCAGCCAGGGCCGCAGGGAGCCGCCCTCGGGGTCGACCCGGTCGCGCAGCCGCCACGCCTCCATGAAGGTCGCGGCCATCACGTCCTCGGCCGTCGACCAGTCGGCGGTCAGCCGGTAGGCATGGTTGTAGACGGCGCGGGCGTAGTCGTCGAACAACTCCGCGAACGCGCCCGACTCCCCGGCCCGTACCCGGGTACGCATATGTGTGCTCACTTCAATGAGCTGTCCGGCACCCGACACCGACTTCCCGTGACCTGCGCCACACTCGCCTCGCCGACCCCTTCCGGGGCTCGGCGTAGAGGTTCGCACGGACGTTCACCCGCAGGTGCCGTCACTTCTCGCCGCTGCCTTCGGCCATCCGTCACTTCCGGCCGTCACTTCCAACCGTCGCCTTGGGCCGTCGCCTTGGGCCGTCGCCTTGGGCCGTCGCCTTGGGCCGTCACTTCCGGCCGTCGCCTTCGGCCGTTCTCGGGTCACGGGTGGAGGACGACCTTGCCCGCGACTGTTCCGGACTCGGCGAGGCGGAGGGCCTCGGCGACCTCCGTCAGGGGGAGCCGGGCCGCGATCCGGGGGGTCACGTCGCCGCGCTGGAGGGCCGCGAAGAGCTGGGTGAGGTCGGACCGCAGGCGGGACCGGAAGCGGTTCCTGGCCAGGGCGCGGCCCGCCCAGACGTTGAAGAAGTAGGCGCGGCGGCGGTTGGGCAGCGCGTTCCACAGCCACAGCCGGCCGAGCAGCTTCAGCACGGGCCACTGCTTGGACCCCTCGTCGTCCCGCGTGGAGGCGGTGCCGTACGAGACGAGCGTGCCGCCGGGGGCGAGGAGGCGCCAGGAGTCGACGATGCCCCGGCCGCCGACGTGGTCGAAGACGGCGTCCACGCCACCGGGGGCGAGTTCGCGGATCCGCGCGGCCAGGTCGCCGGTGCGGTAGTCGACGGGGGTGACCCCCTGCTGCCGCAGGGCGTCGTGGTGGCGGGCGGACGCCGTGCCGATCACCTTCACGCCCGCGGCCTTCGCGAGCTGGACCAGGACCGAGCCGACACCGCCGTTGGCGCCGTGCACGACGACGGTCCCGCCCGCGCGGATGCGTGCCTTGCGGTGCAGCATCTGCCAGGCGGTGATGCCGTTGAGCACCAGCGTCTCCGCCTCCGCCGCGTCGACCCCGGCGGGCACCGGCACCACGTCGGCGGCGTCGACGAGCACGTGGGTGGCCCACCCGCCGACCTTCACCAGGGCGGCCACCCGGGTGCCGGTCAGGCCCGGCTCGACGCCCGTGCCGGTCGTCAGCACCGTGCCGACCAGGTCGTAACCGGGCACGAAGGGGAACGGCGGCTGGTCGTAGTACCGGCCGCGGCGCATCTGCTGCTCGGCGAAGGAGACCCCGGTCGCCTCCATCCGGATCAGTACCTGACCGGGGCCCGGGGCGGGGACCGCGCCGTGCCGGATCCGCAGCCCTTCGGGCTCGACCTTGCCCGGCAGCACGACCTCGACGAGTTCTTCGGCGTTGACGCTGTTCATGACGGCCTCCAGTGATCGTTACTTCTGCTTGCGTTCGTTAGAAGTTGTAACGCAGATCGAAGGAGAGTGTCAATAGCGTTCGTGATAGCCTCTAACTAAACCTTGGGACTGTAGGCGCAGGCGGACGCACATACGGAGAGAGGTGGCGGCAGGCCATGGCGGACACGGGCACGACGACCCCGCGCGAGCGCTATCGCGCCCAGGTGCGGGCGGAGGTCAAGGAGCGCGCGTGGGAGCAGATGGCCACGGCCGGAGCGTCCGCGCTCTCCCTCAACGCGATCGCCAAGCAGATGGGGATGAGCGGCCCCGCGCTGTACCGGTACTTCGCCGGCCGCGACGAGCTGATCACCGAGCTCGTCCGGGACGCGTACCGAAGCCTCGCCGACGCCTTCCGCGCGGCCTCGGCGGCCGGTCCCGGCCTTCCCGGACTGGCACACGCGCTGCGTGACTGGGCCCTG
This sequence comes from Streptomyces sp. NPDC060000, assembly GCF_042737375.1. Lineage (NCBI taxonomy): Bacteria > Bacillati > Actinomycetota > Actinomycetes > Kitasatosporales > Streptomycetaceae > Streptomyces > Streptomyces sp. NPDC060000. The sequence goes on along the minus strand of NZ_JBHWUU010000026.1, from coordinate 54,751 downwards.
GACGATCCCCAGCGGTACTTCCTCATCTACGGCACACCGGTACCCGGCTACCACGCGCCCGACGACGTCACCACGATCGCCGGCGAGATCATGACGGCCCTGCTCGACGCCTGCGCCGACCTGCCCCCGGACGGCCCGAAAACCCCGCTCGCCGCTCACCTCGAGGGCCTCGGCGACCGGTGGACGGGCGGCCACCCCGCCCCACCCGCCGCCCTCCAGCGAGCCCTGACCTGCTGGACCAGGCTGCACGGCGTCCTGTCCCTGGAACTCGCGGGCCACTTCACCGGAATGGGCTTCGACCCGGCACAGCTCTTCGCGGCGGAACTGACCTCCCTGACCGGCCCGACGGCGGACTGATCACTTCGGCGGCACCCTGACGCGGCGGGTCGACGTGTACGTCCACGGGGGAAATACCCGCAGGGCAAGGGGAGTTGAACGAGGTATGACTCAAGGTCCCGCGCCTCGCACGTTGTCCGACGAAGCTCTGTCCGACCTGCTCGGCCGACAGCGGTTCGGCACTCTCGCCACCGTCAGGCGCACCGGTCACCCGCATCTGACCACCATGGTCTACAGCTGGGACGCCGACGCCCGTATCGTGCGGTTCTCCACGACGGCCGACCGCATCAAGGTCCGGCAGCTGCGACGCGACCCGCATGCCGCTCTGCACGTACCGGGCGACGACGTGTGGTCGTTCGCCGTCGCCGAGGGCGAGGCCGAGGTCTCCGAGGTCACGGCGGTCCCCGGTGACGCGGTCGGGCGGGAGCTGCTCGGGATGATCCCGCTCGACGCGCGGCCGCAGGACGAGGGGGCGTTCCTGGAGCAGCTGGTCGCCGAGCGCCGGGTGGTCGTCCGGCTGAAGGTGGACCGGCTGTACGGGACGGCGCTCGACATCGACGGCTAGGACCCGTCCCGGACCGGGTGTACGGGTGCGAGGACGAGGCCCCCGCACCCTTACCGGCTGCTACAGCGTCACCCTGCTGCCGCCCAGCGTCACCACCAGTTGCCCGTTCGAGGCGAAGGACCAGGCGAGCGCGCCACCGTAGGAGGAGGCGCACCGCGAGCCGTTGGTGCCGGTCCAGAACTGGTTGGTGCTGTCGGCGTCACCGACGGTCTTGTCGTTGGAGCCGCTGACGTTGTAGCGGCAGGACGTGTCGGTACGGAACACCGAGGTCCCCGCGTCCCACGAGTAGTTGCGCTCGGCGTTGTCGATGCTCAGGTTGTTCGACACGGTCATGGAGCCCGGGTTGCTGTTGTACGTGAACCCGTGATGGCCGTTGTGGTAGGCGATGCTGCGCCGTACGACGTGGTTGACGGCGATGTCGTCGCCGCCGAGTTTGTAGCCGTTGCGGTCGCCGTTGGAGTTCACGGTGCCGTCGGAGAGGGTGCCGTTGTTGTAGGAGAGGGAGTCCTCGATGGTCACCGGGCCGATGGCTCCGGTGTCCGTCTTGGTGTAGAGGTCCCAGCCGTCGTCGATGTTGTTGTGCGAGACGGCGTACCGGAAGACGTTGCCGGTGCCTGTGGTGAGCTTCGCGGCGAAGCCGTCGGCGTCCTCGCCGTCGGAGTCGGCGTTGTCGTGCGACTCCGCGCTCAGGATCAGATTGCGGGCCGGCCACTGGGCGGCAGGGGTACTGGAGGCGATCCGGCCGAGCTGGAGCCCGGTGTCGCGGTTGTAGCGGGTGACGGTGCGCTCGATGACGTTGTCGCTGCCGCCGACGTAGATCCCGTTGTCACCGGCGTGTTCCACCACCAGGCCGTACACATGCCAGTACGAGCCGAACAGCTGGAGCCCGCGGTTCGACGAACTCTCGCTCTGCGCCGAGAAGTTGAGCACAGGAGTCTCGCCCGGGTAGGCGGACAGGGTGGTGAGCGCGCTCGCCGTACCGCTGCTGGTCGCCGGGACGGTGACCGTCGACGAGGGCGTGTACGTCCCGCCGCGCAGGTAGATCGTGCCGCCCGCGGCGACGCGGCTGATCGCCGAGGTGAGGGTGGTCGGGGCCGACTGGGTGCCGGCCGCCGCGTCGGTACCGCTCGGCGAGACGTAGAGCGCGCCGCTCGCCGGGGGTGTGGTGCTGTCGGCGGTCGTCGCCTCCAGGTAGTCGACGTTGGGCAGCCCGTCAGCGGTGGTGGGGCTGAGCCGGATCGTGTTGCTGCCCGCGTTCAGCGTGACGGTGAGCGTCTTGGTGACCCAGGTCGACCAGGCGCCCGTGGCCTCGAAGGACGGCGTCTGCACCGTCGTACCGTTCACGACGAGCGAGGCCGCTCGCGCGGCGGTGGTGCCGTTGGCGAAGCGCACGTTCAGCGTCGCCGTGCCGGCCGTGGCCGCGTTCACGGTGAACTGGGCGTAGCCGCTGGTCGCGTTGGTGCCGTTGCAGAATCCGCTGCCGGAGTAGCCGGCCCAGTCGGAGTCGATGGTGCCGGTGCAGACCGCCGGGGAGGTCTCGGCCTCGTAGCGGGTGGTGGTGGCGGCCTGGGCCGTGGTGCCGGACAGTGCGACGAGCGCGCCTGCCACCAGGCTGACGCAGGCCGTGAGGGATCTCAGCTGCATGGGTCATCTCCAGGAACGGAACGGAACGAGTGCGGGTCGGCCGAACCAGAAAGCGCGCTCGGGGAACGTAACGAGAAAGCGCTTTCTCTCGGAAGTTAGAGGCGTGACTTGAGCACGTCAATAGACGCGTACCTGTTTTCCGTTCACATGGATGGACGAGATCTGTGCGTGTTCTCCATCCCCTCAAGGGATCCGTGCAGGAGCGTCACACAGACTGCACACAGTCTTTCGAACGACTGGTTAGCGTTGCCGCCCATCGGATCCCCGCGTAGGAAGACCGCAGATGGACTACTGCTCCACGTGTCGCCGGCATCTCAACGGCGCCCTGGTGTGCCCTGGATGCGGCGCCTACGCCCCGGACATCGCGCCGATCAGGGTCGAGCGCGGCATCGCCCCGGCCCGGGCCGCGATGTCGACGACACCGCTGACGCCGCCGGCACCGCTCACGCCGCTGACGCCATCGGCACCGCCCCCGGAACCGGCATCGACTCCGGCGTATGCGGGTGCCGGACCCCGCACCGCCCCGGCACCACAGCCCCAGCCCGAGCCCGAGCCCGAGAGTGTGCCGTCCGGGCCGTCCGTTCCGTACGCGCCGCAAGGGCGGGCGGCGCGGCGGCGGCAGCTGGCCCGCTGGAAGAAGAACCAGCGCCGGGCCGTGGTCGCCACGGCCGTCGCCCTCGTCGGCGGCGGGCTGACCTTCGCCGCGCTGGACCGGCAGACCGGCGACCAGGCGCAGGCGGCCACGACGCCGGAGATCCCGCCCACGGCGGGCGGGAAGGAACCGACGTCGGAGCACACCCGCCCGACGGTGAGCCGGTCCGACGCGCACCGGACCCCGCCCTCCGCCGAGCTCCCGGCGCAGTCGCCCGCGAACACCCACCCGGACTCGCTGGCCTCCTCTCCCGCGACGGCACCGGCGGTTCCCCAGCAGCGACGAGCCGGGTCCTCGTCCTACGACGGGACGGTCACCGCTCGCACCGGCGGTACGGGCACGTCCGGGACGGCCGGCACAACGGGCAAGACCGGGACGAGCGGCTCGACCGGTCAGCAGTCGTCCGCTCCCGCCGCCGGTGACGGCACCGGGTCTTCGACCTCGACCTCGAACACGTCGTCTTCGTCGAACTCGTCGTCTTCCTCGAACTCTTCGACCTCTTCGAACTCGTCGAACTCTTCGAACTCGTCGTCTTCCTCGACGGGCACCGCGCCCGCGGGGACCTCGCCGTCGGACGTCTGTCTGCTGGGGCTGATCTGTCTCAGCTGACCTGATCGGGCCTCGCCCGACCCCAGTTCACGGACGTGCACCGGGCCCACGACGGACGCGCGCGACGGGTCCCGTTCCAGGAAGCAGGACGCTCTTGGTAGCGGGACCCGGCTCCGGTAGAGACGCGCCCCATGATTCACGAGCCCTTGGTGCGACGCCTGGTCATCGACCTGTGCCGACGCCCGGCTGCGTGTTGTTGATCCCGCGTTGCTGAAGCCTCTCCCCCGCCGTGCGGTCGTGCGACCCGACGGGTCCCTTCCCGGTATTCCGGCGCCCCTGGGAGGCCGCCCGTGTCCTCGACACGCTCTCCTTCCCGAGCCGCGCCCGCCGCCGACCCGACCCCCCGAAACGGTTTCCGCGAACGTCAACCCACCTGAGCTCCGCCGCACTTGGGCCCGGTCGCGCCAGGTGCGGCACCGATGGCGGCCCGGGGACATGGCCCTGGGACAACCGCCGCACGACCCACCGCGCCAACCGCGACTACGGCGAGCAGCACCGCGTCGCGCACCGCATCACGCTGCGCGGGGACGAGCCCCTGGGAGCCGGGGCTGAGACGACGAGGCAGGCAGGCAGGCAGGCAGGAACCGAGGGAACTTATCGGGGTGGCCACTAGTTTCTACGGTGCTGTGGATGTGGCTGTGGAGATGGCCGTAGACACTGATCCCCCCCCGACCTTCTGGAGTTCTCATGGCCCTGTGGGACCGCGTCAAGGAGTCCGCGTCGACGATGCAGACCCAGCTCGTGTCGAAGAAGAACGACCTCAAGAGCGGCGCCTTCCGCGACGCGAGCATGGCGATGTGCGCTCTGGTAGCGGCGGCCGACGGCACCATCGACCCCGCCGAGCGGCGCCGGGTCGCGCAGCTGATCGCCACCAACGAGGTGCTGCAGAACTTCGACGCCACGGATCTCCAGCGGCGCTTCGACGAGAACCTCAACAAGCTGACCACCGACTTCGACTTCGGCAAGGTCAGTGTCCTCCAGGAGATCGCCAAGGCGAAGAAGAAGCCGGCCGAGGCGCGGGCCGTCATCCAGATCGGCATCGTCATCGGCGGCGCCGACGGCGACTTCGACAAGACCGAGCAGGGTGTCGTACGAGAGGCGTGCTTCACCCTCGACCTGCCCCCGCACGAGTTCGACCTCTGAGCGACAGGCCGGCCGGGTGGAGCACACATCCCACCCGGTCGACCCCGTCGGCCCTGTCCGAATCGTCGCCAGACCGGCCGCCACCGGCCACCCGCCGCCGGGCCTCACGCCAGGCCGGACGCCAGGCCGTTCTCGTCCCAGCGGACCTCCAGGACGCGGACCACGGCGTCCCGGCCGATCGGTCCGAACACGTGCGGGAACAGGGTGCCTTCGGCGACCCCGGGCGGCGGAGCGGGCGCGGCCGCCTCCCACTCGACGGTCGCGGTGAGCCGCTCCTCGTCCAGGACCAGCGCCAGCAACGGCCGGGGACCGGTCCGGTAGAACGCGTTGACGACGGCTAGCGTGACCCCCTCGTCGGGGGAGCAGTGCACGAACCCCTCCTGCGCGAGGGAGGCGGGCGCATAGGGCCGGTCGGGCGCGGTGTTCCAGTCGTCCAGCGGCACGACGTGATAAATCATGACCCGGTTATACAACGGGCGTTCAGGCGTTCACGGGCCCTCGGGGATCGCGATGACCGCGCCGTTCTCGTCGAGGGTGTGGGTGCTCCAGTAGGTGTCCCACCGGTCGCCGACCTTCTCGGGAACCTTGCCCTCGGGATAGCGGGCCCAGCCGTCCGCCGGCTCCTCGCCGTCCGGCACACAGTCACTGCCGGCGCTGTTCACGGCCAGCACCGGGTACTGGCCGCCGCCGCAGCTCGCCTCCTCGATCCGCAGCGAGCAGCCGGTCAGCGCCACGACGGCCCAGACGGCCGTCGCGGCCGCCACGGCCGCTCCGGCCGGCCTGCGGCCCACGCCCGCTCGGCCCCTGGTCATGCTGGTTCTGCGCACGGTCGGCTCCTCTGCACGGGTGGACAACTGTGCCGGGCTGCACCGGCTGTGCGCTCAGCTTGCCGAGCGGTAGGAGTGTTCCTCTTGAGTACGGGTACTCATCTGTTCGGGTGGCGTCCCCAGGGCGCGCGTCGAGCTGTGCCACTCCCGGGCCCCGCATCCGGACCTGTGCTACCGTGAGAAAAGTGGCAGTTTCGGTTACCAGAGACTTTTGAGTGCTCTTCGACCTTCCGTCGACGGGCACTCTTTCTGTTTCCGGGGCTTTCCCGATCCTGCTACGCCGGGTCCGTAAGGTGCGGACTCCGGGCATTGCCCCATAGGGAGATTCAACATGGCATCTGGCACCGTGAAGTGGTTCAACTCGGAAAAGGGCTTCGGCTTCATCGAGCAGGATGGTGGCGGCGCTGACGTGTTCGCCCACTACTCGAACATCGCCTCGTCCGGCTTCCGTGAGCTTCAGGAAGGCCAGAAGGTTACCTTCGACGTCACTCAGGGCCAGAAGGGCCCGCAGGCGGAGAACATCCAGCCCGCCTGAACCGCCTGACGCCGCCTGACGCTGACGCTGACGCGATCGGCTGCGCATCACGCGGACTACGTGGCCGGGGCCCGCACTCCTGAGTGCGGGCCCCGGCCCATGGCATTTTCCAAGTTCGAGGAAGGTATCGGATGAACCGCAACAGCTCCGTCCGCTCCCGTACGGACAGGCGCCAGGGCGCCCCCTCCCGTTCGGCCAAGCCGGGGCGGAGCGGGCGCGGGAGTCGTCCCGCCGCGTCCGGCGGTGAATTCGCAGTACCCGTCAGCCTCACCCCGGGGCTGCCGGCGGTCGAGGCGTTCGCCGAACTCGACATGCCCGAGCGGCTGTTGACCGCTCTTGACGCCGAGGGCGTGACCACCCCGTTCCCCATCCAGGCCGCGACGCTGCCGAACTCGCTGGCCGGCCGGGACGTCCTGGGCCGTGGCCGCACCGGTTCCGGCAAGACCCTCGCCTTCGGCCTCGCTCTGCTGGCCCGTACGGCCGGGCAGCGGGCCGAGCCCCGGCAGCCGCTGGCCCTGGTCCTCGTCCCGACCCGGGAACTGGCCCAGCAGGTCACCGACGCCCTCACCCCCTACGCCCGCGCGCTGCGGCTGCGGATCGCCACGGTGGTCGGCGGTCTGTCGATCGGCCGCCAGGCGAGCGCCCTGCGCGGTGGCGCCGAGGTCGTCGTGGCCACGCCCGGCCGGCTCAAGGACCTCATCGACCGGGGCGACTGCCGCCTGGACCAGGTCTCCATCACCGTCCTCGACGAGGCCGACCAGATGGCCGACATGGGCTTCATGCCGCAGGTCACGCAGCTGCTCGACCAGGTGCGTCCCGACGGCCAGCGCATGCTGTTCTCGGCGACCCTGGACCGTAACGTCGACCGGCTGGTGCGCAACTACCTGCACGATCCCGTCGTCCACTCCGTCGACCCGTCGGCAGGCGCCGTCACCACGATGGAGCACCACGTGCTGCACGTGGAGGACGAGGACAAGCACGCCACGACGACGGAGATCGCCGCCCGCGAGGGTCGCGTGATCATGTTCCTGGACACCAAGCACGCGGCGGACCGGCTGGCCAAGAAGCTGCTGGCGGTCGGGGTGCGCGCCGCGTCCCTGCACGGCGGCAAGTCCCAGAACCAGCGGACCCGGACCCTGGCCCAGTTCAAGGACGGCCATGTCACGGTGCTGGTGGCGACCAACGTCGCGGCCCGCGGCATCCACGTCGACAACCTCGACCTGGTCGTCAACGTCGATCCGCCCGCCGACCACAAGGACTACCTGCACCGCGGCGGTCGTACGGCACGCGCCGGCGAGTCCGGCACCGTCGTCACGCTGGTGCTGCCCAACCAGCGCCGGGAGATGACGCGCCTGATGGCCGACGCGGGCATCACCCCGCAGACCACCCGGGTCCGTTCGGGAGGCACCGAGCTGAGCCGTATCACCGGTGCTCAGGCGCCCTCCGGCGTGCCCGTCGTCCTCGCTCCGCCGGTGGCCGAGAACCGTCCCGCGCGCACTCCTTCCGCCTCGCGCTCCCGTCGTGGCCGTCCCGCCGGCCAGGGCAGCGGCCGTCCCGCGGCCCAGGGCAGCGGCCGTCCCGCGGCCCAGGGCAGCGGCCGTCCCGCGGCCCAGGGCAGCGGCCGTCCCGCGGCCCAGGGCGGGCGGCCCGCGGCCCAGGGCAGCGGCCGTCCCGCGGCCCAGGGCGGGCGGCCCGCCTCCCAGGGCCGCCGCCGCTCCTCGGCGGGCGGCAACGGCAACGGCAACGCCTCGAACGGCCGCTGAGGCCGGGCCCGGTCCCGGTCGGCGCCCGGCCGGGGCTCACTCGCCGGCGTCCTCCGCCAGCGTGTGCGCGACCAGCGCGTTGGCGTGGCCGTGGCCCAGGCCGTGCTCCGACTTCAGCCAGGAGACGAGCTCCATGTGCCGGGTGAGCGGCGAGGTGCGGATCAGCGCCTTCCACTCGGCGATCGGACGCCCGTACTTCTTCTCGATCGACGGGAAGTAACTGGCGGGGCCTTTCACGGGCGTGGTCATCTCGGTGGGTCCCTTCGTCTCCGGCAAGGCATGCCGGTGTCTGCGTCGACGTTTGCGTCTGCGTTCTTGTCTGTGTCTGTAGATACGACGGGCGGGGACCCGGTAAGTGAGCGGGACGTGAAGGTGACCTGTGTCACGGTGGATATCCCGGTGCGGGCCGTGCGGGTCTCGGGGGCGAGCCTGCCTGGCGGTTCGATCGCTGGGCGGCGGACGGCAGGCGCAACGCGGCGGGAGCGGGCGCTCGGAGCGGCCAGACGGTCAGAGCGGTGAGAGCGGTCAGAGCGGTGCGCCGCCGAAGCCGAGCTCATTGCCGTCGGGGTCGTGATAGGTGACCTTGCGTACACCGTTGGCGTAGGTCTCGCGGTGGACGGGGGCCAGGCCGCGGCCGGTGATGGCGGCGACCCGGGTGTCGAGGTCGTCGACGAAGAGGGTGTGCATGGCGTGGCCCGCGCGGCCGGGGCGGTGCTCGATGTAGAGGTAACGGTGTTCGGCGAGTTCCCAGACGGCCTCCGTGTCGTTCGGGAGGAACGCCGGCGGGGCGCCGAGCAGCCGCTCGTACCAGGCGAGGGCCGCTGCGTAGTCGTTGACGGGGATGCCTGCGAAGAGGTCGACGGCCATGACCTCATCGTAGGTCGGGCGGCCCGCGGCGACCCGGCGCCGCGCAGCCGCCTCAGTCGCCCGGCAAGCCCCCCAGCACGCCCCGCAGCTCGCCTCTCCGCCGTATCCCCAGCTTCCGGTACGTGCTGGTCAGGTGGGTTTCCACGGTGCGGCGGGCCACATGCAGGAGGTCCGCTATCTCGGTGTTGGTACGTCCTTCCGCCGCGAGTTCCGCGATCCGGCGTTCGCTGCCGGTGAGCGCCCCGGAGCCGGTGTGGGCGGGGGTGGTACGACGCCCGCCCGCGGTACGGAGGGCCTGTTCGGCGTGGGCCAGGAGACGGACGCTGCCCAGCCGTTCGGCGCGTTCGGCGCCCTCACGCAGGTGGTCGCGGCCCCGCCCGCGCTCGCCCGCGGCGGTCAGCTGCCGGCCGTGGGCGAGGAGGGAGGCCACGAGTTCCGCCTCGGCCGGGGAGTCCCGCAGGACGGCCACCGCCTCCTCGCCCAGTTCCAGGCCGCGCCTGCCCCGGGTCGCCCGGCCCAGGACACGCAACGCCCGCCCCGTCGTGCGCGGGGTGTTCCACACCCGGGCCAGCCGTAGCTCCTCCGTCGCGAGGGCCAGCGCCTCCTGGGGGTTGCCCAGCGCCAGCCGGCACTCGGCGGCCGCCGACCGCCACGGCGTGACCACCGGGCTGAGGACGGCGCGCGCGGACTGGCGGCGGCCGCACTCCAGGAAGTCGTGCAGGGCGCCCGCGACATCCCCTTCGGTGAACCGCAGCACGCCCCGGGCGTACAGGAAGCGGTTCAGTTCCCAGGAGTCGGGCGTGTCGCGGAGGTCGAAGGTGTCGGCCAGGCCGCGGGCCTCCGGCAGGCGGCCCGTCTCGACCAGGGCGAGCAGGGTGTGCGCGTCGGCGTTGACGGGACCCGCGCCGCTACGCCGGGCACGGGTCGCCTCGGGACGGCCGGCGAGCAGGGCACCGTACGCGCCCCGGGCCGCCACGATGTCCCACCTGGTGTCCACCAGGGCCTGCTCCATCGGGTGCAGGAGCGACGGGTGCTGACCCGCCAGACCGCGTTCCACCAGGCGTTCCGCTTCGTCGAGCTCGTCGGCCCACTGCGCCACCGCCGCGGCCGTGCCCAGCAGGAACGGCTCGGCGAGGGGATCGGCGGGTTCCGTCAGCAGGGTGCGCAGCCGTCGCATCGCCTCCCGCGCCGGAAGGTCGCCCGCGGTCGCCGCGTACCGCACCAGCAGGGCCTGGCCGGAGGCGCCGACGAGTTCCGGGGACCGTTCGGCGGTGTCGGTGAGCCAGCGGTAGGCCTCCCGGCGGACCGTCTGGTCCTGGTCGGAGAGGAGCGCGGACGCCGTCTGGAGGGCACGCGCCAGGTCGGGGTGGCCTGCCAGCCGGGATTCCAGCCCGCGCAGCACCTCCACCGCCGTGCGGACCTCCCCCCGGCCCACGAGCGCGGTGCCCAGCGCGATGGCCGTACGCACCTGGTCGCGGGGTTCGGCGGGCAGGTCGAGCGCCTCGGCCAGCCGTGGGATGCCCGCCGGGGTGTCGGCGGAGGCGTACTCCAAAGAGCCGAGTTCGGTGAGCAGGCGCTGGCGCAGGTCGTCGGGCAGCGGTTCCTGGAGGGCTCGGCGCAGATAGCGGACGGCGTCGTCGGGGCGGGCCTCGCGCGCGGCCACGGTGCCGGCGTCGCGCAGCACGCGCAGTGCCCAGGACAGGCCCGTGGGGGCGCTGCCCAGCAACTGCCGGGCGACGGCGTCGAGATGGTCGCCCCGGCGCAGCATCGCCTGGGCCACCGCCCGGTGCGCGTCCTGGCGGCGGGCGGTCGCCCAGCCGCTGAGGACGGCGTCCCGCAGGAGGGGGTGGGCGTAGCGAGGGCGGCCGGCCGCGTCCGGGCGCAGCACCCCGAGCCGCGTCATCGCGGTGAACCAGCCGGAGACGCGGGCCGGGTCGGCGCCGGAGGCGTCGGCGACGAGGGCGGCGAGGCTGTCGGCGGCGAGGACGCCGAGGGTGTCGACGGCGAAGGGGTCGTGAGGGTCGGTGGCGTGGGTGTCGTGAGGGTCGGCGGCGAGGGCGCCGAGGGGGTCGGTGGCGGTTACGGAAGAGGTGCCGGGGGCGTAAGGGGTTTCGGGTGCCCTGCCGTAAGGGGTGCCGGGGGCTGTGCCGGAAGCGGTTTCGGGTGCCCTGCCGTAAGGGGTGCCGGAAGCGGTTTCCAGGGCCGCGAGGGTCCGGGCCACCTCCGCCGTCGCCGGGCCCGCGCTGTCCAGCCACCAGGACACGGCCGCCGGGTAGGAACCCGGGTACAGCGCGGCGCACGTCCTCGGCACGGCGGTCGGCGGCGGGGCGCCGTCGAGGTCGTCGAGGAGGGCGTGCAGCAGCAGCGGGCTGCCCGCGCCGGCCCGTACGCACTCCGCCGTCCACCGGTCGGATGCCGTCGGGAAGGCGGCCCGGACCAGGTCGGCCGAGGCGTGGCCGGTGAGCGGGCCGAGGGTGTGGGTGCGGAACGCGGAAGGGGACAGGGCATGGGTGAGACCGGTGGGACGCGGGCCGATGTCGTACTGACTGCGCTCGGTGGCCACCAGGAGTACCGGTAATCGGTCGATACGGCGGGCCGCCTCCACGAACCAGCGGCGCGAGGCCTCGTCGGCGAGGTGGACGTCGTCCACCGCGACCATGAGCGGCGTCTCGTCCGCGTACGAACGCAGCAGCCGCCACAGCCGGGCCGCGCTCTCCCGGTCGTCGCCGCCCGGTCCGAAGTCCGCGAACTCCGGTACGGAGCCGAGGAGATGCAGCACCGACGAGAACGGCAGCGCGGTGTCCTCGGGGGAACAGCGGGCACGCAGGACGCGCAGGCCGAGCTGGGTGGCGTGCGTGGCGGCGGCCTCCAGGACGGCGGACCGGCCGGTGCCGGTGGCCCCGCGCAGCAGGACGAGACGGCCGCCCCCGGCGCGGGCGCGCTCGGCCTCCGCCGCGAGCAGCGCGTGCGCGTCCTCGCGTTCCCGCAACGGTCCGGTCATCCCTGCCTCCTGTTGTCGGGCACATCGGACTTGTCCATGTACACGTAGAGGTCGTGCGGTTCGGTACGGGTCCGCGCGGCCGCTGTGTCGAGGCTCACGGTCGTGTGGCACAGGACGATACAGACGGCTCTGACCTGCGATGACGCAGGCGAACCGTGGTGGTCGGGGGCTTGCTCTCGTGGTCCGCCTCGTGGTGCTCCACGATTGCGCGCGCCCCAGCGGTCGCAGAAGGCTGGACCGGACCCACCCGTCACCGGTCCCCGCCGGAGGGCGGGCTCGTGAACATGGGGGATTCGGTTGCTCAGCTCACCACGGACACCAGAGACCGGCGCCGCGGGTATCGCGGCCGCGGGTACCGCCGCCCAGGGTGCCCCTGCCCTCGGCACCACCGTCGGTAGTGGCCTCGGCAGCGGCCTCGGCACCCGGCGGCGGATTCCCGTGGCCGTCCAGGCATCGGACCCGCTCTCCCGCGACGGCGCCGTCAGCCAGTTGCGCGGGCGTCCCGAGGTCGAGGTCCGCGAGGAGGTCTCGGCCGCCGCGGGCACGGTGGCGCTGCTGATCGAGGACACCCTCGACGAAGCGGCGCTGGCCCGGCTGCGGCGGATCGTGCGCAGCGAGGGGGCACGGGCGGTACTCGTCGTGGGCACGATCCGCGAGACCGAACTGCTGGACGTCATCGAGTGCGGGGTCGGGGCCATCGTCTGGCGCCGGGAGGCCACCGCGCACCGGCTGGTGCAGGCGGTGCTGGCCGCCCACCGCGGCGACGGCGACCTGCCCGCCGACCTGCTCGGCAGGCTCATCAGCCAGGTGGGCACGCTGCACCGCGGTACGGCGGGCCGGCCCGGCGCCCCCTCCCTGGGACTCGCGCCCCGGGAGGTGGACGTCCTGCGGCTGGTCGCCGAGGGCCTGGACACCGGAGAGATCGCCAGCAAGCTGTCCTACTCCGAACGAACCGTCAAGAACGTCATGCACGGACTCACGACGCGGTTGCATCTGCGCAACCGGGCGCACGCGGTGGCATATGCCCTGCGGGAAGGCTACATCTGACCGAACGGGCAATCGAAGGCGGACACGCGGGCAGCATGCCCTGCCCGGCCGCCGACCCTGTCGTGCCTGCGGATCCGTGGCCGTCCGGGGCACGATCGTCGGACAGTGGGTGCAGCACGGCAAGTTGAGGAGCACGACGGTGATCCACGAGGTGGACGAGGTCCTCAAAGAGCTGCTCGGAGGTGGCGCGCTCGCGGGTTCCGGCATCGACGTCTCCTTCGAGGCGCCGACCCGCGACTGGGCGGCCCGTCGCAACGCCCCTGTCATCAACACCTACTTGTACGACATCCGTGAGGACGTGACCCGTCGGCAGCGCGGCCAGATGGCGGTGCGGGACGAACGGGACATCGTCGTGAAGCGCCGTCAACCGCCGCGCTGGTTCCGGCTGTCGTACCTGGTGACCGCCTGGACGCGGACCCCGCAGGACGAACACCGCCTGCTGTCCGCCGTGTTGGCGACGCTGCTGCCGCGCGAGATGCTGGCGGCCGACGAGCTGCCCGGCTCTCTGCGCGCGTTGGGGCTGGCGATGCCGGTGACGGTGGCCGGGATCCAGACCGAGTCGCGTTCCCTCGCCGAGATCTGGTCCGCGCTGGGCGGCGAACTCAAGCCGTCCCTGGACCTGGTCGTGACGGCACCCTTCCCCGCCTACCCCGAGTACGACGCCGGGCCGCCGGTCACGGAGGGTGCGGCGGTCCGCCTGCGGGGTATGGACGGCGACCCCCCGGAGTCCGGCGAACGCGCCCATCGCCCCCACCAGGTGGCCGCGGCCCGCGCCGCCCGCGAGGCCGCCGCCCGCCGCCCGGACCAACGGTGACCGACGCCTACGCCGGGGCCTCCGCACCCGACGTCGAGGCACCCGACGTCGAGGCGCTCGCGGCCCACGCCGACGCGGCCCCACCCCACGCCGATACGTCCGCGGCCGACACCTTCGACGCCTACACCTTCGAGGCCGACACCTTCGAGGCCGACACCGGCCCGGCCGTGGCCGGCCCTGGGGGGCGCGGGAGGCTTGGGGCGCACAGCGTCCCCGGGGCCGGGCTCGGCCTCGCTCTCGGGGACAGCCCCGGCCCCGGCCCCGAGAACGAGGCCGTCGCGCTGCTCGTGCGGCTCGGTGCCCTGCGGGATCGTGTCGGCGCGCGGGTCGACCAGCGCCCCGCCGTCGACCCGACGGCCGCCGACCCGCTGCGCGGCCTGTACCTCTCCGAGGAGGCGGTACGTCACCTGCTCGTGCCGGTCCCGTCGGCGGCGCACCCGCCGCGACACCGGCCCCGGCCGACTCGTTCACCGTCCCCGGAGGCGCCGCCCCCGCTCCCGCCGCGGCGCCGGCCGCCGCCGACTCGCTCACCGTCCTCGCCGCGCGTCTGCGGCTCACCGAACTCGACGCCGCGATCCTCCTCATCGCGCTCGCGCCCGATCTGGACCGGGATTTCGAGCCGCTCTACGGGTACCTCAACGACGACGTGAGCAGGCGGCGGGCCACCGTGGGGCTCGCCCTCGAACTGTGCGGGGCGCCCGCGCACCGGGCCGCGGCCCGGGCCCGCTTCCACTCCTCGGCCCCGCTGCGCGCGTACGGCCTGCTGGACGTCGAGGAGCCCGAACGGCCTTTCCTCTCCCGCACGTTGCGCGTGCCGGACCGGCTGCTCGCGCATCTGCTCGGCGACGACACCCCGGACTCGGCCCTGCACGGACACCTGTGTCCGCTGCCCCCGCCGCTGCCGGCCGACGACGAGGACTTCGTCCGACGGCTGGCGCACCGGATGCGGGACGGCGGCCCGCTCGTCGTCTACCTGCGTGAACACCGGGAGGGCGACGGCCTGGCCGCGATCACCTCGGCCCTGCTCGCCGCCGGGATCGGTGGCCTCCGCTTCACCGGACCCGACGACCGGGTGCGCGGACTGCTGCGCGAGGCGCGCCTGGGCGGCCGGGCGGTCGTACTGTCCGGGCTGCCGGACCGGCCCGAGCCGCTGTTCGGGGCGCTGGCCGAGGCGACGGACGTCACCGTCCTCCTCACGGACCCGCGCCCCTACGACCCGCACTGGTCCACCCACGACCCGCTCGTGCTGGAGGCTCCGCGCCGCCGGGCGGGCGGGACGGCCGCCTGGGCGGCCGCACTGGACTCCGCCGGCACCCCCGCGACCTCCCCCGGCTTCGACCTCGCCGCCGTCGTCGCCCCCTACCGCCTCGGCGGCGAGCGGGTCGCGCGGGCCGCGCGGGCCGCCTCCGTCCTGGCCGCCTTCGACGGCGGGCCGCTCACCGCCGACCATGTGCGGCTGGCCGCCCGGCAGCAGTCGGCGTCCGGACTCGAACGGCATGCGCGGCGGATCCGGCCGGACGTCGGGTGGGAGGATCTCGTGCTGCCCGAGCGGCCGTTGACCCAGCTGCGCGAACTCGCCCTGCGTGCCCGGCACCGCGACCGGGTCCTGGGCGACTGGCGGCTCAGCGCCGGCGGCGGGCGCGGCCGAGGAGTGCTCGGACTGTTCGCGGGGGAGTCCGGCACCGGCAAGACGCTGTCCGCCGAGGTCGTCGCCGCCGAACTCGGCCTCGACATGTACGTCGTCCAGCTGTCCTCGGTCGTCGACAAGTACGTCGGCGAGACCGAGAAGAACCTGGAGCGCATCTTCTCCGAGGCCGACCGCACCGACGCCGTGCTGCTCTTCGACGAGGCCGACGCCGTCTTCGGGAAGCGGTCGGAGGTGAAGGACGCGCACGACAAGTACGCCAACATGGAGAGCGCCTACCTGCTCCAGCGGCTGGAGTCCTTCGACGGCATCGCGCTGCTCACCACCAACCTGCGCGCCAACATCGACGAGGCGTTCACCCGGCGCCTCGACCTGGTGGTCGACTTCCCGTTCCCGGACGCCGGGCAGCGGCTCGCGCTGTGGTGGCACGGGTTGCGTCATGTGCCGTGCGCCGCCGGCGTCGACCCCGGGCCGCTCGCCAAGGACTTCGAGCTGGCCGGCGGTTCGATCCGCAGCGCGGTCGTCACCGCCGCCTACCTCGCCGCCGGACGCGACGAACCGGTCGGCGACGGCGACCTGTTGGAGGGGGCCCGCCGCGAGTACCGCAAGGCGGGCCGCCTGGTCCCGGGCGAAGCCAACTGGTAGGCGTCGCCCGGCACCAGGCGTTTCCTCGCCGTGCCTACTCGGCGCGCCACTTCTGGTTGGGCGTCCCCGAGCACGTCCACAGCTGGAGCTTGGTGCCGTTGCCGGTGCCGTTGTCCTTCGCGTCGACGCACTTGTCGGCCTGCGGGTTGACCAGGTCGCCGTCCTGGCTGAGCACCCACTGCTGGGCGGGGTTGCCGGAGCAGTTCGCCACCTGGATGACCGCGCCGTCGTCCTTCGACCCCCAGGCGACGTCCATGCACAGACCGAGCGCGCGCACCGTGCCGTCGCTCTTGAACACCCACTTCTGATTGGCCGAGCCGGCGCAGTCCCACAGCTGGAGCGGGGTGCCGTCCTTGCCCTTGCCGTTCTTGGCGCCGGTGATGTCGACGCACCGGTTCGAGGCCTTACCGATGATCACCGCGCCGGGTACCGGAGCCGTCGTCTTCGAGCTGCCCGAACCGCCGGACCCGCTGCCACTGCCGCTGCCGCCGCCCGATGCCGGGGCACCGCCGGACCCGGAACCGCCGCTGCCGTCCTCCTGCTTCGCCGGGGCGGAGGAGGTCTGCTGCTCGGGCAGCGGTGCGGCGGAGGCGTCCACCTTCGGCGCGGACGGCGCGGAGACGGACGGGCTGGGCAGCGCGGTGCTGCCGGCCTCCGCGAGCTTCTCGCTCGCGCTGGTGGTGATGTGCGGCTTGTGCGCCAGCCAGATCATCACGAACGCGATGCCCAGGGCCAGCGTGAGGCTGAGCGCCGTCGCCAGCCAGCGCGGCAGGAACCCGCGCTGCACGAAAGTGCCGTCCACCGACAGCGGCACCGCGCCCGACCGCTGCACGCTCACCGCGTACGGCCGCTGCTCCTTCGAGCCGAACCAGATGATCTGCCGGGGGCGCAGCGTCGTGTCCACGAACACCGCCCGCCCCGGCTCGATCTGCACACTGCCCGGCCGGAACTCGTACCCGAGGTGGTCGCCCATGTCGGTGCCCGCGACGGACGCCGTCACGCGCGTGTTGCCGAGGTTGTCGATCGCGAGGCGCGGCCGGCCGCGGAACCGGCCCTTCACGGTCGGCGGGACCAGTTCCGCGCGGACCTCGGTGAAGGGCGTGATCGTCAGGTTCCCCTCGGGGACGGTCACCGCCTCCGGATGCTCGGTCGGCGTGATGCGTACGGCGTAGGGGTTGGGGCCGGCCGTCGCGTCCGGGGTGCGCGGCGGGGCGAAGGTCAGCTCGACCGTGCCCGTCGTCCCGGGGTACAACCGCAGCGTCTGCGGCTCCACCGTCGTCCACGGCGCGATCGCGCCGACCGGCTCGAAGCGGTACTCGTCGACGACGTCACCGGTGTTGCGCACCCGCAGCCGTACGGTCGTAGCACCGCCGGGGTCCACGGTCGCAGCGGCCGGTTCCAGGGAAGTCCACAGAGTCACACCTGTCGACGCTATGAGCGGGGCGCGCGGCCGTCAGGAGGCCGTGGGGCACGACCGCTGCCCGAAAGGGCCGAGCGGCCGTGCCCTTCACACGATTTTCGGACCCTGCGTCAGACCGTGAGGCGGACGGCTTCCAGTTGGAGCTTCTGATCCATCGGGCTGCCGGCGTACATCCACTTGCCCGCCGGGGTGCAGCCCATCGCCAGCCACCCCGTGTTCTTGATGTGCGTGCTCTGGCAGACGGAGCCGTCCGTCACCTCGATGGTGAACCCCTCCATCGGCGAGAGCGCCTCCTTGGTGCTGCCGATGTACATGTCGACGCCGTCGGCCGCATGCGACCACTTGGCCCCCGTGGGCCAGCCCTCGACCACGTGCGCGCCGTTGCCCGCGACGCCCTTCGTGCCGGACACGGCGATGTTGAGCGCCTTGATGGGGATGCCCTTGCCGGTCGTGCCCGCGATCGCGCCGTCGCAGACCGGGTCCTGCCAGCCGTTGTCCGCCACATAGGCGCGGTAGCAGATGTGCCGCCCGTCGCTGCGCGCCGCCAGCTTCGCCACGGCGACGGCCGCGGTCTCCTGCTTGGGCTTCGCGGGCGCCTTCGACTCGCTCCCGCCGCCACCACCACCGCCACCGCCACCGCCACCACCGCCGCCACCAGCGGCGGCGGTAGGAGTGGTGGCCGGGGCCGCGGGTACGACGGCGGCCGTCGGGGTGGGCACCAGGGGCGGGGCGCTGGGCGCCGCCGAGGGGCTGGGCGCCAGGGTGCTGACGCCGGCCTCCGCGAGCTTCTCGTTGGCGCTGGTCATGACCCGGGGCTTGTACGCGAGCCAGATCATCACGAACGCGATGCCCAGGGCGAGCGTGAGGCTGAGCGCCGTCGCCAGCCAGCGCGGCAGGAACCCGCGCTGCACGAAGGTGCCCTCCACGTCCAGCGGGTGCGCGCCCGACCGGCGCACCGCCAGGCTGTACCGCTGCTCCTCCTTCGAGCCGAACCAGATGATCTGGCGCGGGCGCAGCGTCGTGTTCACGAACACCGCCCGCCCCGGTTCGATCTGGACGTTGCCCGGCTGGAGTTCGTACGACAGCCGGTCACCGGTGTCGCTGCCGCTGAGCGAGGCGGTGACCTTGGTGTTGCCGAGGTTGTCGATCGCGAGGCGCGGCCGGCCGCGGAACCGGCCCTTCACGGTCGGCGGGACCAGTTCCGCGCGGACCTCGGTGAAGGGCGTGATCGTCAGGTTCCCCTCGGGGACCGTCACCGCCTCCGGATGCTCGGTCGGCGTGATGCGTACGGCGTAGGGGTTGGGGCCGGCCGTCGCGTCCGGGGTGCGCGGCGGGGCGAAGGTCAGCTCGACCGTGCCCGTCGTCCCGGGGTACAACCGCAGCGTCTGCGGCTCCACCGTCGTCCACGGCGCGATCGCGCCCACCGGCTCGAAGCGGTACTCGTCGACGACGTCACCGGTGTTGCGCACCCGCAGCCGTACGGTCGCCCGGCTGCCGGGGTCCACGGTGACGGACGTCGGCTCAAGAGATGTCCACAGGCTCACGCACCGACGTTACGGGGAGGTCGGCGGCCGGGGTCAGAGGCGAGGGGGCAGGGTGTGTGCCCCGCCGGGCCCCGGCCGGCTGCCCGAGCGGACCGCGCGGCCGTGCCTCGCCCCCCGGGTCCGGTCCCGTGCCCCCGGCCGGGACACCGCCGGGCCGGTACCGACGAGGGCGCACCGGCCGGACGGGGGGACGGTGCGGGCCCGTCCCGGCGGCCCGCACTGCCCCCGAGGGCAGGAGCCGTGCCCCGAACCGTGCACCGGAAGCCGTTTCGACGGACGCGCTTCGCGCGTGACGGTGAAAGACGTCCTGACGCGTACCCCGAGGAGAGCACAGCATGCCGTCCTACCTGTCGCCCGGCGTATACGTCGAGGAGGTGGCCAGCGGCTCCCGCCCGATCGAGGGGGTGGGCACCTCGGTGGCGGCCTTCGTCGGGCTCGCCCCGACCGGCCCACTCAACGAGCCGACCCTGGTGACCAACTGGACCCAGTACGTGGCCGCGTTCGGTGACTTCACCGACGGCTACTACCTGGCACACTCCGTCTACGGGTTCTTCAACAACGGCGGCTCGGCGGCGTACGTCGTCCGCGTCGGCGGTTCCGCGGCCGGTGCCGCCGGGGACGACCGGTCGCCCGCCGCGGTGACCGGTTCCGGTGCCGCGCCCGCCGCCCTGCCGGCCGGTGAGCCGAAGCAGCTCGGCACGTTCACGGTGACGGCCGTGGCGCCGGGCGAGAGCGGCGGCCCGCTGAGCGTCGAGGTAGCGGACGCGGAGGGCGAAGGCCCTGCCGAGCGCTTCAAGCTGATCGTCAAGGACGGCGACAAGGCCGTCGAGACGTTCGACGTGTCGGCGAAGAAGGGCAACCGCTCCTACGTCGTCACCCAGGTCAAGGAGCGCTCCAAGCTCATCACCGTGGCCGAGGCCGCGCCCGCCGCGCAGCTCGCCCGCCCCGACAACCAGACGGTCGCGCTGGCCACCCCGCCCGCCGGGGCGCCGGCCGGCGCCACCGGTGCGGTCGAGGCCGCGCAGCCCGTCGGCCCCGCGCAGTACCTGGGCGACAGCTCGGACCGCACCGGCTTCGGCGGCCTGGAGGCCGTCGACGAGGTGTCCATGGTCGCGGTGCCCGACCTGATGGCCGCCTACCAGCGCGGCGCGATCGACCTGGAGTCCGTCAAGGCCGTCCAGCTGGGTCTGATCGCACACTGCGAGCTGATGGGCGACCGCGTCGCCATCATCGACCCGCCGCCCGGCCTCAACGCCCGTCAGATCCGCGTCTGGCGCCAGGAGACGGCCGGTTACGACTCCAAGTACGCGGCGCTGTACTACCCGTGGATCAAGGCCTTCGACCCGGCCGCGGGCAAGGCCCGGCTGATCCCGCCGAGCGGTCACGTGGCCGGTGTGTGGGCCCGCAACGACTCCGAGCGCGGTGTCCACAAGGCCCCCGCGAACGAGGTCGTGCGCGGCGCGGTGGACCTGGAGATCCAGATCACGCGCGGTGAGCAGGACCTGCTCAACCCGATCGGCGTGAACTGCATCCGGGCGTTCCCGGGCCGGGGCATCCGCATCTGGGGCGCCCGCACCCTCTCCTCCGACCCGGCCTGGCGCTACCTGAACGTCCGCCGGTACTTCAACTACCTGGAGGAGTCGATCCTGATCGGCACCCAGTGGGTGGTGTTCGAGCCGAACGACCACGCCCTGTGGGCCCGGATCCGGCGCAACGTCTCGGCGTTCCTCGTGAACGAGTGGCGCGCGGGCGCGCTGTTCGGCGCCCGCCCCGAGGAGGCGTACTACGTCAAGTGTGACGAGGAGTCCAACCCTCCGGAGTCGGTCGACCTCGGCCGTGTGATCTGCGAGATCGGCATCGCACCGGTCAAGCCCGCCGAATTCGTGATCTTCCGGCTGGCCCAGTTCTCCAGCGGCAACGGGGAGCTGGAGGAGTAGGCGGGGCGCAGGCCCCTCCGCTCCACCCCCGTACCGCCCTCCGCACCACACCTAGAAGGAAAGCCAGATGAGTCTCCAGCCGGGTGACGCCCTAACTTCACACAATTTCGGCCTCCAGATCGACGGCGTGATGGTCGAGTACCTCGCCGAGGTCAGCGGCCTCAGCCTCGAACAGGACGTCATCGAGTACCAGCAGGTCTCCGCGCAGGGCAAGCCCGTCACCAAGAAGCTGCCCGGCGTGAAGAAGGCGGGCACCTGCACGGTCGTGCGCGGCATGACCCAGTCCGCGGCGTTCAACCAGTGGATCACCGAGTCGATCAACGGCGTGATGGGCACCGCCCGCAAGAACGCCACGATCATGGTGATGGACTACCAGAACAACCCGGTCAAGCGGTACAACATGCGCAACGCCTGGTGCAGCAAGATCGACACCAGCTCGGTGAAGGCCGGCGAGGCCTCCGCGCTGACCGAGACCGTGACGATCACGTTCGAAGAACTGGTCATCGAGTAATGCGGCGCACGGCTGTCCGGGCGGCGGCGGCGAGCGGGGAGCCGCAGGAGGCGCTCCCGGCCACCGCCGTGCCCGAATCCACGTCCGGAACCGGGACCGGGTCCGCGTCCGCGTTCTCCGCGCCGGGTGCGGCTGCCGCCCCGGCTCCGGCGGCGTACCGGCTCCAGACGGAGTTCCCCTTCGAGCTGCCGCGCGGTTACGTCGACGACGCGGGCACGGTCCACCGCGACGGCGTGATGCGGCTGGCGACGGCGCGGGACGAACTCGTCCCGCTCCGGGACATCCGCGTCCAGGAGAACCCGGCGTACCTGTCGGTGGTGCTGCTGGGCCGGGTCATCACCCGGCTCGGCAGCCTCCCCCTGGTCCACGACGGCGTCGTGGAGAACATGTTCGCCTCCGACCTGGCGTTCCTCCAGGACTTCTACCGCCAGGTCAACGCCGAGGGGCACACCCGCGCCTCGGTGCAGTGCCCCCACTGCTCGGAGCCCTTCGAGGTGGAACTCGGCGGGAGCCGCCTGGGGGAATCGTGACGTACGCGACCGACCGGCTGCACGAGGAGATCGCGTACGTCGCCTACCACTTCCACTGGGGCCAGGACGAGATCCTGGACCTGGAACACCACGACCGGCGCCGTTACGCCGACCAGATCGCTTCCCTGGTGACCCGGGGCGGGGCGGAGGGCTGAGCCATGGGGTTCATGGAACGGTTGCGGGGCCGACGCGGGGACGAAGGCGGGCGCGGGGGTGGCGCGGGTGCGTCGCCGGACGGGTCGTCGGCCGTCGGGTCGTCGGCCGTCGGGTCGTCGGCCGTCGGCCCTGGTGGTACGTCGTCCGCGGGCGCCGGCGGTTCGGCTCAGGTTCCGGCGAGTGGCGCCGGTGCGGCGCCCCGCGTCGTCACGGCCGCCTGGCCGACGCTTCCGCCCATCCAGCGTGCGGCGGCCGGGGGGACCTCGGGTGTCGCGGACGCCGGATTCGGCGGCCGGCTGGCCACCTGGCAGAACCCCTCCTTCACCGGTACGGGCTTCCGCGCGGTGCTGGACGCGGCGCCGGGCGGCTCGATGAGCAGCCTGCGGGCGGCTCCGCCCTCCGCGGAACCGGAGCGGGCGGTCGCGCCGCCCCGGCCGACACCCCTTCAACGAGCCGTACCCACGTCCCCGGCGACCGGTCCTCGTCCGGCTGCTGCGGCTGCTCCGGGTGCGGCTGCTTCGGGTGCGGCTGCGCCGGGTGCGGCTGCTTCGGGTGCGGCTGCTTCGGGTTCGGTTGGGCCGGGTGCCGCGCCGCTGCCGTCCGGGCCCGCCACCGCCGCGTACCCGACGCCTTCCGCGACAGCGGCGGCTCCGGTTCCGCCGGTCGCGTCCCCGGTGCCCGTGGTGCCGTCGCGACCGACGCAGCCGTCCACTCCCGCTGCCGCCCAACGGTCACGGGGCATCCGGGTGTCCCCGGCGAACCCGGTCCCGTCAACGGGTCCGGCCCCGTTGACGCGGTCCATGGCGGCGCCGGTACAGCGACGCAGCCTGCCTGCCCGGCCGGCGTCCCCGGCCACCTCTGCGACCCCGGCTCCGTCGCCGTCTGCCGGGAGCGGTTCCGCCCAGGGCTCCGGCCGGGGTACCGGCACCGACGGCGCAAGCCCGGCGACCGGCAAGGAACCCGCTCCCGGCCCGCGACGGGCCCCGACCGCCGCCGGGAGTTCCACGGTGGCCACGAGCACGAGTACGAGTACGAGTACGAGCACGACGACCGGCGCCGACTCCGCTGTTGGGACGGCCCGTACGGCTTCCCACCCACCTGTCGGACTCCAGCGAGCGGTGCCCCGGCACGAGGGCTCGGCGGCCGGCGGCGACCCGGTACGAGTACAGCGAGCGGTACCTGGCACGGGTGAGGTCGGTACGACTCCCGGCCCGTCGGCGGTGGGCGGCGCCACGCCCGCCGTGCCCGCCGTGCCCGCCGTGCCGACCGGTTCAGCCCCGCCGTCGTCGGCGAAGTCACCGACGGTGTCGGGCGGTTCGGCGTCGGAAGGTGCGTCGGGGGTCGCGAGGACTCCGTCGGCCGCTCCCGCCGGTTCCCCTGCGCCGGGCGCCGGGCACAGCGTGCAGCGTGCCGTTCCGGCGCGTACGGCACCTTCCTCCTCACCCGGTGGGACACCCGGGGGCACGGGCACGCGGACCCCGGGCAGCGGTCCCGCCGTTCCCCGGCCGGGCGCGGGCCAGGGGCGTCCCGGCGGAGCTGCGGGTGACGTGTCGCCCACACCCACCCACGGTCCACCCGCCGCGACCACCCCGCGCTCCGAAGGGGCCACGCCGGTCCCCGTGAGCAGACGCCTCGCCCCCCGCACAAGCTCCACTTCCAGCGCCGACAGCCCCAACGGGCCGTCGGCCGAACGCAGTTCCGGCTCCGGTTCCGGCAGCATCCCGATCTCCCCTTCCGGTTCCGGCTCCGCCCGCATCCCGGGCTCCCCTTCCGGCTCCGGTTCTGCGACGGCCCATGGCTCCGGCTCCGCCTCCGTCCCGAGCGCCGGCCCCGGTTCGCCCACTCGGCCCGGATCGGCTTCCGGTGGTGGCGGTCGTACGTCGTCCCCCAGCGTGCAACGGGCGGCAACTACGCCGGGTCCGGCCTCGGGCCCCGGCTCGTCCTCGATCAGTGGTGGCCCCGCGTCGATCCCCGACGTGCGGCGGGCGGCCGCAGCCCCGACTTCGGGCGCCGGTGCCGGTGCCGGTGCCGCCTCGGTGCCGGGCCCCACCGCGGGCTCCGGTGATGGTGGCAGCGCACCGGCCCTGCCCGTGCAACGAGCGGCGACGTCACCGTCCTCGGGCCCGGCACCCGGCCCCGCCCCGTCCTCAACTGCTGGTGGCCGTACGTCCGCCCCCGGAGTCCAGCGCGCGGCGACCACCCCGCCCTCGGACCCCGGCTTCACCTCGGGCGCAGCCCCGACGCCGAGGCCGAACTCGACGCAGGGCCCGGACCCGATCCCGGTCCCGCCCACCGGCGCTCGTACGCCGTCCACCGACGTGCAACGTGCGGTGGCCGCCCCCGTTTCGGTCACCCCGCCGGCGCACCCCGCCCCGGGTACCGCCCGCCCTGTGAGCGGCGCAGGCGGTCCGGCGCCGAGCGGTTCGGTGCCCAGTGCTTCGGTGCCGAGCGGTTCGGTGCCCATCGGTCCGGTGCCCAGTGGTTCGGTGCCGACAGGCGCAGGCCCGGCGCTCCCGTCGCGGCCCGTCGCCAACTCCCCGGCGTCCGACCCTGGTTCGGTGGCCCCTCGCGCGCCCAGGACCACGTCCCCGGTCGCGCCCGCACCCGCTTCCGCTTCCGCTTCCGCTTCCGCGACGAGCGTCCAGCGGGCCCCCTCCGGTACGGCCGCCGCCCCGCGTCGCGTGGGCCTCGGGGCCCCCACGAAGAACCCTCCCCCGGGTCGATCGCATCCGACGACACCGTCGAACGCGTCCTCGGTGGGTCCGACGGCTCCCGCACCCGGCACCACCGCCACCCCGGCGTCCCGCACGACACCGGCCCCCACGACACCGGTCCCCGCGACACCGGCCCCCGTCGGTGCGCTCCCCGCCGCCGCGGCCGCCCACGGCGCCCCGGGTGCGCGGACCGAACCGCTGCCCGCCCTTCAGCGTGCCACTCCCCTGGGCGCCCCGGTCCAGCGTGCCGCCCTGCCGGTCGCCGCCACCGGGCAGCCCTCGCGCCCCGCGTCCGCCCGCCCGGCGCTGGGCGCCCCCCTCTCCTCCCGCCCCGCCGACGCCACGCCCCTCGACGCGCCGAGCGGCATCCCGCTCGCGCCACCGAGCCCCGCCCCCCGTACGACGGCGGGCCCCGGAGCCGTCACCGCCGCCTCCTCGGGGCGCCCTCCGCTCCCGTCTCCCGCGGTACAACGCAGCACCGCGACACCCGGCGCTCCCGCACTCCCGGTCCCCACCCCCGCGTCCGCGTCCGGCCACAGCACCGGCACCGCCACCGGCACGCCCGCACACGGTCCGGCGGCCCCGCTGCCGCACAGCCTCACCGCCGCCCCCGTAAGCTCCGGCTTCGTCCCGCGCACGGTCCGCCCCACCACGACGACCGGAGCCGGGCACCCTCTGCGCCCCGTCTCCCTCGCCGGCGGGCCCCCGGTGTCCCCGTCGTCCGGGAGCACCCCGTCCGCCGTGCAGCGCAGCGCGGTCAAGGCCCCCGTGCCATTGCGCCGGACGGCTCCCGGCGTGCCCGGCACGGCCGCGGGCCGACCCGTGGCCCGCCCCTACCCGACGCCAACCTCCGCCTCCGCCCCCGCCCCCGACCTCGGTCCTGCGCCGGCTCCCGGTGCTGCGCCCGCGTCCGCAGCCCCGTCGGTCCCGGGCGGGCTCGTCTCCCCGTACCATCCGACCACCTCCGTGCCCCCCGTCGTCCAGCGACGGCCGCTGTCCGCCCCGGTGTCGGCGGCCACCGGCCCCGTACGTCCCGCGATCCCGACCGCACCGTCGGCCCAGGGGTCGCCGGTCCCGCTCCCGGTCCCGGCGGTCGCCGCGCGGCCGCTGCCCGCACCGCCCGTGCCCCCCACTCCCGTGGTCCAGCGGCGCGCCGCCCCACCGCCTCCCGCACCGCCGAAGACGCCCCGTGCCGCCGCCGGTCCGCTCCCCGACGCCCCGCTCGGCGCCGACCGGGGTGCGACGGACCCGGTTCCCGCGAAGGCGCAGCCCGGCTTCGATCCCCGCGCGCTCACCGACTTCCAGCTCGACGAGCTGACGCACCGCCTGACCGGCCGCATCACCCGTCTGCTGCGCACCGAACTGCGGCTCGACCGCGAGCGCGTCGGCAGACTCCGCGACCCCCGCCACTGACCCCTGACCCCTGACCCCACAGTCCTGACCCCACAGTCCTGACCCCAGAGCCCTGCCCCCAGGCCACTGGCCGCCCCCGCCGCCCCTCTCCCAGAAAGGCCAGGCTCCCGATGCCGTCCGATCTCGACCCCGGCTCAACCATCTTCTTCACCCTGACCATCGACGGCGAGAGCCTCGGCTACTTCAACGGGTGTGAGGGGCTCTCGTCCCAGGTGGAGATCGAGCACCGCCAGGAGGGCGGCAACAACGGCTTCGTCTGGCAGCTGCCCTCCCGGGTCACGTTCTCCACGATCCGGCTGACCCGTCCTCTCACCCCGGACACCACCAAGGTCGCCAAGTGGATCTCCTCGGTCACCACGGGCGTGACCCGGCCGACCGCGCAGATCGCGGCGCTGCGCGCGGACGGTTCGGAGGTCGCCCGGTGGGGCCTCATCGACGTGCTGCCGGTCAGCTGGCAGGGGCCGTCCCTCAGCCCGGACAGCCCGGGTGTGGCCACGGAGGTCCTGGAGATCACCCACCACGGCTTCACGGACTGACCGGACAGGACCTCGGCAGCCCAGGACCTGAGCGGCGGGACGCGATCAACAGGCCTGAGCAGCACGACGCGAACAGCAGGACCAGAGCAGCAGGACCAGGACCAGGACTAGGCAGGGAGTACAAGCCATGGCCAAGGGAAGCAAAGGCGGCGCCGGCAAGAGCCTGGTCCGTGCCACCCTCGCGATCCACGAGCCGCCGGTGGGCACGAGCACGACCCCCGGCGGGCTGATCAAGTCCTTCGGGTTCGACTTCAACCCGTCACAGCTCCAGCTCGGCCGCCGGGCCCAGTGGAAGGTCACCCCCACGGCGGCCGTCCGGGACGGCTCGGTACCGGAGTTCATGGGCCCGGAGCCCCGCGAGATGACCGTCGAGATCTTCCTCGACACCTCGGACCAGCCCGGCAGCAACTCCGTGCTGAAGAAGGTCGAGTCGCTGCTGGAGTGCTGCGAGGTCACCACCAAGAGCATCGCCGCCAAGCAGCCCTCGCCGCCGTGGGTGGTGTTCCAGTGGGGCTCGTTCTCCACGGCCCGCTTCACCGCCTACGTCAGCAGCATCGACGTCACGTACTCCCTCTTCGGCACCACCGGCGTCCCGATCCGGGCCACCTGCCAGGTGCGTCTGCACGAGATCCCCAGCAAGACCAAGGGCCAGAACCCGACCTCCGGCGCCCTCACCGCGCAGCGCGTGCACCGGGTCGTCGCCGGGGACTCCCTCCAGTCCCTGGCCTGGCGCGAGTACGGCGACGCCGCCGCCTGGCGGTCCATCGCCGAGGTCAACGGCATCGACGACCCCTCCCGGCTGCCGACCGGCATCGAGCTGGTCCTGCCGGCCGCCGAGGAGGTGCGCCACTAGTGGTCCAGTCCGCGTTCTCCAGCGTCATCCAGGTCACCCTGGGCGGCGACCCCCTGCCCGCCACCGTCGCCCCGCTCCTCGTCGAGGGCTGGGTCGACCAGGGCCTCGGCGTGCCGGCCGCCTTCCGGCTCACCTTCCGCGACCCCTACCACCAGGTCCTCGGCAAGCTGCGCGTGAAGTTCGGCACGCCTGTGGTCCTGGCCCCGATCGCCGACGGCAAGGGCGCCGCCGATCCGCTCCTGACCGGCGAGGTGTGCGGCCTGGAGGTCGACTACGACGGCACCGGCACCTTCACCGTCATCCGCGGCTACGACTTCGGCCACCGTCTGATGCGCCAGCGCCGCGTCGCCGCGTACCGCAACCAGAGCGCCTCCGACATCGCCCGCAAGCTGGCCGCCCAGGCCGGCGTTCCGGTCGGGAAGATCCAGTCCACGAAGACCGTCTACGAGTTCATCAGCCAGGCCAACGTCACCGACTGGGACTTCCTCGCCCGGCTGGCCGACGAGAACGAGATGGTCATGTCCGTCGACGCCAAGGGCAAGTTCCAGTTCGTCAAGCCGGACCCGGCGTCCGGCGCGCCGCCCACCTCCACCCCCGGCGACAAGAGCCCCTTCGTCCTCGAGGCCGGCACCGACATCCTCCGGCTGCGCGCCGCCGTCACCGCCGCCGAGCAGGTCGGAACCGTCGAGGCGCGCGGCTGGGACGTGACGACCAAGAAGGCGCTCACCGCGACCGCGCCCGCCAAGACCAACCCCGGCATCAGCATCGGCACCACCCCCGGTGAGGCCGCCGCCAAGTTCAAGCCGGCCAAGCTGGTGGACGCGCAGACGCCGTACGACCGGCAGTCGGAGGTGAAGTTCGCCGCGGAAGCGCTCGCCGACGACGTCACGGGCTCCTTCGCCGAGCTCGAGGTCATCGCGCGCGGCACCCCGAAGCTCCGCCCCGGCCTGCCCGTCACCCTCGCCGACGTGGGCGCTCCCTTCGAGGGCAAGTACACCGCCACCTCCGTACGGCACGTCTTCGGCGACGGCAAGCACTACGAGGCCTGGGTCACGGTCAGCGGGCGCCAGTGGCGGTCCCTGTACGGGCTCACCTCCGGCGGCGGCGGCACCAACGGCCTGAACCTCCCCGGCACCGCCAATGCCCTGGTCACCGACGTGGGGGACCCGCTCAGGCAGGGACGCGTCAAGCTCCAGTTCCCCTGGCTCGACGACGCCTACGTCAGCGACTGGACGCGCGTGGTGCAGTGGGGCGGCAAGCGCGGCGGCTCGATCTTCCCCCTCGACGTCGGCGACGAGGTGCTGGTCGGCTTCGACCGGGGCGCCCTGGACCACCCGTACGTCATCGGCGGCCTCTACAACGGCAGGGACAAGCCGACCCCGGTCAAGGACGTGCCCCTGCACGACGGCGCCCGGCAGCGCGCCTCCCGGCACACCCTGTCCGACCGCGAAGGCAACCGGGTGGACCTGCTCAGCCAGCGCGTCGGCGGCAAACAGGGCGTGCGGCTGACGAGCGGCGACGACAAGCTCGTCATCAATCTGGACCGGGCGCAGACCGAGATCACCGTCGACAGCAAGGGCACCGTCAGCATCACGGGCAGCCGCTCGGTGTCCGTCAAGGCGGGCACCGACCTCACCCTCACCGCGGGCCGCAACATCGCCATCCGAAGCGGCGGCTCCATCACCCTGCGGGGCAACCTGGTCAACATCAGGTCGATGACGGGCATGGTGTCGGTGGACGCGGCGGGCCTGCTCAACCTCAAGGCGGGCGGCGCCGCCACGTTCAGCGCGGGCGCCGCCGTCCAGATCAACTCCACCGCCAACGTGGGCATCCGGGCCGCGACCCTCATGCTCCAGGGCGTGGTCATGGTCAACGCCAAGCCGTACCCGCTGCCGTGACGCGCAGACCGCACGCCGTGAGAATCAGGAAAAGGCAGGTGGCCCTCTGATGGCCGAGCAATTCGTCGGATCGGGCTGGGCGTTCCCCCTCCGTATCGGCCCCACCGGGGGCATCGCCCTGGTCAGCGGGGAGCGCGAGATCGAGGAGGCCATCCGGCTGATCCTCGCCACCTCGCCGGGCGAACGTCCCATGCGCCCAGAGTACGGCTGCGCCATCCACGACCTGGTCTTCGCCCCGGTCAACGAGGCGACCGCCGGGCGCATCCAGCACGAGGTGTACACCAGCCTGGACCGCTGGGAGCCGCGCATCGAGGTCACCGACGTCGAGGTCACCGCCGGCGCCGAACAGGGCGTGCTCTTCATCGACGTCCGCTACGCGATCCGCGGCACCAACAATCCGCGCAGTCTCGTCTTCCCCTTCTACGTCATTCCGTCCCATGACGAGCCGGGTCTTCCCGGCCCGTCCGGCACGGCTTCCGAAAGCGACCGCTGATGGCCCTGCCCTCCCCGAACCTGGACGACCGCCGCTTCCAGCAGTTCGTCGACGACGCCAAGCGCTACATCCAGCAGCGCGCACCGGAATGGACCGACCACAACGTCTCCGACCCGGGCGTGACGCTCGTCGAGACGGTCGCCCACATGGCAGACCAGATCGTCTACCGCCTCAACCGCGTCCCCGACAAGAACCACCTTGCCTTCCTGGACCTGGTCGGCATCCGGCTCTTCCCGCCGTCGGCCGCCCGCACGGAGGTGACCTTCTGGCTGTCCGCGCCGCAGGACGAGCCGGTCCTCCTGCCGGTGGGCACCGAGGTGGCGACGGTCCGCACGGAGAGCGAGGAAGCGGTCGTCTTCGCCACGGAGCGCGAACTCGACGTCGTGCCCAGCCGGTTGCGCCACCTGGTCGTGCAGCACCGGGGCGAGCCGGTCACCGACCGGACCAGCGACCTCACCGAGGGCAAGGACCTGCTCTGCTTCGCCGAGGCGCCGCAGCCCGGCGACTGCATGCTGTTCGGCCTGAGCGCGGCCGTCCCGCACTGCGCGGTGGTCCTGGAACTGGACAGCCGCGTCGACGGTGTCGGCGTCGACCCGCGCCAGCCCCCGCTCGTCTGGGAGGCGTGGACCGAGGACGGCTGGCAGGAGTGCGAGATCGACCGCGACGGCACCGGCGGGCTCAACCGCCCCGGCGAGGTCGTCCTGCACATCACCGGCGGCCACGTCCTGTCCCGCTCCGGCGGCCAGGAGGCCGGCTGGCTGCGCTGCCGGGTCACCGAGCCCCTGCCCGCCCAGCCCTTCTACACCACCTCCCCGACCGTGCGCTCCGCCGAGGTCTTCACGGTCGGCGGCACCGCCCCCGCCGTGCACGCCGAGACCGTCTACGACGAGGCCCTCGGCGAGTCCACGGGCCTGCCCGGCCAGCACGTCGGCCTCGCGCACGCGCCCGTGGTCGGCGACGACCCGCCGCTCCTGCTCCAGACCGCCGAGCACGAGGGCTGGATCGACTGGCAGGTAGTGCCGCACTTCGCCGCCTCCGGCCCCGACGACCGCCATGTCACCCTCGACGCGGCCACCGGCGAGATCGCCTTCGGCCCGTCCGTCCGCGAACCCGACGGCAGACTCCGCCAGTACGGCGCCGTCCCCGCCAAGGGCTCGGTCATCCGGGCCCGCCGCTACCGCACGGGCGGCGGCCGGGCCGGCAACGTGGCCCGGGGCGCGGTCCAGGTGCTGCGCACCTCCGTCCCGTACGTCTCGGAGGTCGTCAACCGGGAGGCCGCGCGCGGCGGGGTCGACGGCGAGACGGTGGAGGAGGCGAAGCTCCGCGCGCCGATCACCCTGCGTGCCCAGGAGCGGGCCGTGACCCTGCGCGACTACGAGGAACTGGCCCGCCGCGCCGCCCCCGAGACCGCCCGTATCACCTGTCTGGAGGGCGAACCTAACGAGCACGGCTCCTACGCCGTACGGGTGTTGGTGGTCCCGCAGGCCGTACCGGACCCCGGCGGACGGCTCCGCTTCGAGCAACTGGTGCCCGGCGACTCCCTGTTGGACCGCATCACCCGCCACCTCGACGAACGCCGCCTGATCGGCACCAGGCTGGCCGTCGGGCCGCCGTACTACCAGGGCGTGACGGTGGTGGCGACGGTCCACGCCTTCCGGGGCGTCGACACGGACCGCGTCCGCCGCCAGGCCCACGACGCCCTCTACCGCCATCTCGACCCGCTGACCGGCGGCGCGGACGGCAAGGGCTGGCCCTTCGGCCGTCCGGTGCAGTCCGGCGAGGTCTTCGCCGTCCTCCAGCGGGTCCCGGGCGTGGAACTGGTCGACCAGGTCACGCTGCATCCCGCCGACCCCCTGACGGGCAAGCGCGGCGAGGCGACCGACCGCATCGACCTGGCCGCCCCCGCCCTGGTGTTCTCCTACGACCACCGGGTGCGAGTGATCGGGGACGGCGCATGAGCATCGCGAACTCACTTAAGGAGACGGGGCGTTGAGGGGCTCGGTGGACGGACTCGGCTCCTCGGTCCCGATCGGCGGGATGCTGCCGGCCGTCTTCGCCGACGACGATCTGGCACAGCGCTTCGTCGCGGGCCTGGACGAGGTGATGGCCCCCGTCCTCAACGTCCTCGACTGCCTGCCCGCCTACTTCGACCCGGCCCTCGCCCCGGTCGACTTCACCCGGTGGCTGGCGACCTGGGTCGGCGCGGAGACCGACGGCACCGAACCGGAGCGGAGGCTGCGGGCCGCCGTCGCGGCGGCCGCGTACCTGCACCGGGTACGCGGCACCCGGCGCGGCCTCTCGGAGACGGTCCGGCTGGCCTTCGGCGTGGAGCCGGAGATCTCCGAGAGCGGCGGCGCCGACTGGAGCGCCCGCCCGCTCGGCCCGGTCCCCGGCGCACACCGGCCGCACCTGCACGTCACGGTCCGCCTGCCCGACCCCGGCCCGGCGGACGAACACCGCCTGGACACCCTCGTGGCCGCCGCCCGCCCCGCCCACATGCCGTACTCGGTCAAGGTGACCGCCGCCGAAAGGACCCCGGAGAGATGACCACCCAGAACTGCGCCGAGTGCGGCACGCGGGCCGAGCCCGGCCAGTCGTTCTGCGACGCCTGCGGCGCCGTACTGAGCTGGACGGACCGAACCCCGGCCCGCAGCACCGCGGGCACGGGCACGGGAACGGGCTCGGGGTCGGGGTCGGGTTCCGGAACGGGTTCGGGGCCGGGGGCGAACCCCGTTGCCGGTGCCGGGTCGGCTTCGGGCGCCGGGTCCGCTTCCGCTTCCGGTCCCGGTCCCGGTCCCGGGTCGGCTTCCGGTCCCGGGTCGGGCTCGGCCGCCGGGTCGGCTTCGGGCGCCGGGTCCGCCACGGGCACTGGGTCCGGGACGAGTTCCGGGTCGGCGTCCGGATCTGGATCCGTG
Source organism: Streptomyces sp. NPDC060000 (assembly GCF_042737375.1). NCBI lineage: Bacteria > Bacillati > Actinomycetota > Actinomycetes > Kitasatosporales > Streptomycetaceae > Streptomyces > Streptomyces sp. NPDC060000. The sequence continues at coordinate 21,738 of NZ_JBHWUU010000026.1, read as the reverse complement.
TCCGGGTCGGCATACGGATCCGCGCCCGGGTCGGCTTCCGGCTCCGGGTCGGCGTACGGATCAACGTCGGCGTACGGGTCCGGGTCCGGGGCGGATTCCCGGTCAGGCGCTGGGTCCGCTCACCGACCCGGGACGGCGCCGGGTTCCGGCTCCGGATCCACGTACGGATCCGGGTCGGCCACCGAGGTCGGCTCCGGCACGGACGCGGCGTACGGGTCCGGGCCGGGCTCCGGCCCGGGGTCGACGTACGGCTCCGGGGCCGGTGGCGGCTCCGGTGCCGTCAGTGGTGGCTCCGGGGCCCGGTACCGCTCCGGGGAAGGCGGCGGGGAGCCGTCGGGCACCGCACGGCCGGAGGCCGGTGCGGTCTCCCGTGCGGCCTCCGCCACCAGCGCCCCGCGCCCCGCCCCCGTCCCCGGTACGGCGGTGGACAACGGAGCCGTATCCGCCTCGCCCCACGCCACACCCGACCCCACTCCCCAGGCCGCCGCCCCGGCCTCCGACGACGACCACGACCTGGACGACGAGGACACCACGGAAACTCCCCTGCCGGTCATCCCGCCGGAGGACGGCACCGCCGCTCCGTCAGGCACCGCACCGGCCCCCGCGCACACTCCCGCCCCCGACGCGACCGCCCCCACCACACCCGTACCGGCGGCAGCCGCCCCCGCTCCCGCTCCCGCCCTCGGCGACACGATGGCCGCCCGGGCCCGCTCCCTCCTGGTCCCCGTCGCCGACGCGGAGCCCCGCCCCGCCGTGCCCCCGTCCGTGGCCCCGGTCCTGCCGGGCAGGCCGGTCGCGGACCGGCCGCAGGTACGCGCGCCCGGCCCCGTCCAGGGCGAGCAGCACGGCGTCGCGTGTCCCTGGTGCGCCACCCCCAACAACCCCGACCGGCACTTCTGCGTCCGCTGCGCGATGCCCATGACGCTGGAGGACCGTTCCTCGGTCCGCCTCCCCTGGTGGCGCCGCCTGTTCAACCGCAACGGCGAGGCCCACTGGGCCGGCGACCGCCCGCGTCTGCGCCGTACGTTCGACCGCATCCTGAGCTGGGTGGTCGCCGCGGTCGTCCTCACCCTCCTGATCATCGCGGGCGTGAACACACCGGCCGCGATCCAGGCCACCCGCGACCACTTCGCCAAGCGCGCCCCGGTCGCCCCGGACTCGTTCGCGGCCTCGCGCTCCTACCCGGGGCACAAGCCGGAGCTGGCCTTCGACAAGATCAACAACTCCTGGTGGGGTCCCGGTGTCTCACAGTCGGGCGAGGGCGAGTGGATCGAGGCCCGCTTCGACGAGCCGACCCGCCTGCTGGACCTGATCATCACCTCGGGCACGTCGGTCCGCCCCGACCAGCTCAGCCAGTCGGCGCTCCCCCACCGCATCAAGGCGACGATCACCTTGAAGAACGGCAAGACGACGACCCGGGAGATCACCCTGGACCAGAGCGCGGGGCCCCAGCCGCGCGCCTTCCGCGTGGGCGAGGTCACCAAGGTCCGCTTCACGATCGAGTCCTCGTACATGGCCTCGGGGAGCAAGCAGGTGTCGATAGCCGAGATCGAGTTCATCGGCCCGTCGAGCGCCAACGCGACGTGACGGCCTGACGGCCCGACCTGGTGGTTCAGGGCCCCGGGGTGGCCGGAAGGAATGTCTTCCGGTCACCCCGGGGCCCTTCCCTCTGAGCACGTACTTGCGTAAGTCAAGCAAGCTCTTTATGGTTGCCTGAGTTAAGCAATCTACTTGCCCGCTGTGGAAGGAACCGCCGTGAAGTCGCTGACCTCCTTCGCCCGCTTCGTGGCCTTCGGCGGCGGCACCGGAGTCCTGTCCAGCCTGGCCGTCCCGCTGCTGGCGGTCCTGATGCCGTGGACCGTGTCGAACGCGCTGATCACCCTCGCCTCGACCGTCCTGTGCACCGAGCTCCACGCCCGCCACACCTTCCGCACCGGCCGCCACGCGGGCTGGCGCCGCCACTGGCAGTCCGCGGGCTCGGCGGCGGCCGCCTACGCGGCGACCTCGGTGGCCGTGTTCGCCCTCCACGCGGTCCAGGCCGCCCCCAGCATGCTCACCGAGCAGCTCGTCTACCTCTCCGCCTCCGGCCTCGCGGGCATAGGCCGCTTCATGATCCTGCGCCTGTTCGTCTTCGCGACGGCGGACGACCACGAGACGCCGAAGACGCACAAGACGGCAGAGCCGGCCGGGACGCCCGGTGCCATCAAGGCGGCCGAGCCGGCCAGGATGCCCAGTGCGATCAAGCCGGCCAAGGCGCCGACGGTCTCCCGCCCCACGGCCTCCCGCTCCACGATCTCCCGCCCCCGCCGGACGCCGGCCCCCGCCACCACCCTGACGGCGGTCCTCATCCCCGGCTGACCTGGCCGCACCGTCACCCTCACCGGCCGGCACCAGCACCGGCCCGCACCCGCACCGGGTACGCGCCCGCCCTCACCGTGCGGCCCGGCCCGCCCTTCTCGCCTCGCGGTCGATCGCCCAGGCGTCCGCCACCGGGCCCAGGTGGGCGAGCTTGTCGGGGTTGATCACCAGGCGGATCGCGCGGATGCGCCCGTCGAGTGCGTCGAGCGCCAAGGTGTGGAGCACCCTGCCGTCCCGGTCGCGGAAGACCGCGCCGGGCCGGCCGTTGATCTCGTGCGGCTCGAACGTCACGTCGACCCGGGCCAGCAGGGAGGAGAGGGTGGCGAGCAGCCGGGCCACCTTCTCCGCACCGGAGACGGCCCTGGCCAGCTGCGGGGCCTTGCCGCCGCCGTCGCCGACCATCGACACGTCGGCGCCGAGCAGTTCCTGAAGGCCGGCGACGTCCCCCTCCCGCAGGGCGTCGAAGAACCCGGACGCCAGTTCCTCCCGCTCCCTGCGGTCGGCCTCGAAGCGGGGCCGGCCCTCGGCCATGTGGCGCCTGGCCCGCACCGCGAGCTGGCGGCACGCCGACTCGGAGCGCCCCACGGCCGCCGCGACCTCGGGGAAGCCGAAGGCGAACACCTCCCGCAGCACGAAGACCGCCCGTTCGAGCGGGCTGAGCCGCTCGAGCAGCAACAGGGCGGCCACCGACACCGAGTCGGCCAGCTCGGCGGACCGCGCCGGATCCTCGTAGGGGTCGCTGAGCAGTGGCTCGGGGAGCCACTCACCGACGTACTCCTCCCGCCGGACGCGGGCCGAGCGCAGCACGTCGATCGAGAGCCGGGTCACCACGGTCGAGAGGAAGGACCTGGTCGACCGGGGCGAGGTCGGGGAGGCCTCGAAGCGCAGCCAGGTCTCCTGGACGGCGTCCTCGGCCTCACCGACGCTGCCGAGGATGCGGTAGGCGATCGAGAAGAGCAGCGGCCGCAGCTCCTGGAACTCCTCGGTCCTGCCCATACCGGTCCCCCTGAAGTCACCCACGCGGTCGGATACCGAAGCGGCCCCATGCGATGAACGCCGCCCCCGCGAGGTAGACCAGGTTCAGCACCACCAACTTGGCTTCGCCGAGGCGGCCGTGGGTAATCATCGCGCCGACCATCAGCAAGATCCAGCAGACGGCGGTCACCGGCACCAGAACCGGTGCGATACCGAGCGCGGCGGGCAGGATCAGACCTGCCGCGGCCAGCAACTCGAGGATGCCGAGGCTCTTGACGAAGCCGACGCCGACGTCCGCGGTCCATCCGCCACCATGGGCGGCGGCCAGCGTCTCCTTGGGCACGAACGTCTTGGTGACGCCGCCGGTCAGGGCCACCGCGGCCAGCAGTCCGGCGGCGATCCACAGCGCGAGGTCCATCGTCCACTCCTTGATCGAGGCTTGTCCTGCCTGCACCTCGTAGACGAGACAGCGGCCTCCATCCGTGACATCCGCACCCCGCGACCGCCCGAAAGGCCTCACGCGCCGGACGGACCTCCCTCCACCGGTGTCCCCGCCTGGGTGACGAAGTCGTCGACGAGGCGGTGGAAGAGGGCCGCGAGCTGCCGCAGGGCGTGCGGCGCCCAGTCGGCGAGGGCCATGTGCCTGGGTGAACCTCCTTCCTGGCAACCTCGTTCGAGGCGGCCGGGCTCGAGGTCACGCCGCACACCGAGGGCGAACCCGGTCCGATCACCGCAGGCGCGGAACTCACGGCGTACCGGCTCGTCCGGGAAGCCCTCACCAACGTCACCCAGCAGCACGCGGGTGCCCGCAAGGGCGGCGATACGGCTTGTCTACGCGTACGACCGGCTGACGGTCACCGTCACGGACGACGGCAGCACGCAGCCGAACGCCCCGGTCGCCGCGGGAGGGGGTTACGGCCTCATCGGCGTGCGGGAACGGGCCGGCTCGGCGGGCGGTCGGGTCGGTACGGGACATCGGCCCGGCGGCGGCGTCGAGGTCGTCAGCGAACTGCCCCTGCTCGCACGGAAAACGAACGAGTCCCACCCCGCCTGACACGGGATGGGACTCGTTCTCGATGGAGCGCCGGGCAGGCCTTGCACCTGCATTTCCCCGCAGGAAGCGGGGCGTCTTTCCTTGGACCACCAACGCAGAGGTCGTTCACCGTTTTTCTTTCCGGTGACCGGCTCAAGATCAAGCTTACCCCATCTCCGACGTGCTGTTGACCGTGTACATCGTCAGGCCATGACCACCGTCGGGGCCTGCCCGCCGTCAGGCGACGTCGCCGATCTTCAGCTCGGGTCCGACCACCAGGGTGACGACGCCGGGGGCGGCCGACGTGTCTGCCGCGGGCCGCAGACCGGGCAGCCGGGAGGCGAGGACGGCGGCCTGGCTGTCGAGGCCCGTCGGATAGGTGACGGTCGTTTTGGGGACCGTCCCGCCGGGGGCGTTGCCCGTGCCGGTGACGGTGTAGCCGGCGTCCTTCAGCTTCTCGGCGACGGCGGCGGCGCGTCCGGAGACCCCGGTGCCGTTGAGAACCTGGACCCGCACGCTGGAGGCGTACACCACGTTCTTCTTCGCCGCCTCCAACTGCGGCTTGGTGACCTCCTTGTCCTTGGCCAGGGAGGTGAACAGGTCGGCGGCCTGCGGGTACTGCCAGACGACGTTGGCCTTGTCGGTGGGCTGGTCGGCCACCCGCCCGTAGTTGGGCACGGTGAGGAAGCTCAGCCGATCGCTCGGTATCCCCTTGAGCTCGTCGGCGAGCCCGTACAACTGCTTGATGCCGGCCATGTCGGGGTCGGTGGTGAGGGACTTGGTGATCGACTGGAGGAAGCCGTACATCGCGTCGGGACTGGTGAGCTTGGACTTGGCCTTCTTGGCCAGCGCGTCCATGAACTCCTGCTGGCGCCCGATGCGTCCGATGTCGGAACCGTCGCCGACGGCGTAGCGGACCCGGACGTAGCCGAGCGCCTTCTCGCCCTTGACGGTCTGACAGCCGGCCTCCATGTCCAGGTGGGCCTTCTTGTCGTGGATGGCCTGTTTCGGGCAGACCTCGATGCCGCCCAGCGCGTCGACCATGCCCTTGAAGCCGGAGAAGTCGACCGACATGAAGTGGTCGATGCGCAGACCGGTGTTGGCCTCGACGGTCTTGATGCTGCACGCGGCGGCCTCGCCGACCTTGTTGTTGCTGCCGCCGATCGCGAAGGCCTCGTTGATCTTGAAGTGGTGGGGGGAGGACGAGCTGCCGTCCCCCTTCTGACAACTGGGTATCTCCACCCATGAGTCGCGGGGGAAGGAGACGACCGAGGCCCACTTACGGTCGGCCGGTATGTGCAGCACCATCAGCGTGTCGGACTGCATGGTGGTCAGGTCCTTGCCGTACTTGGCGTTGGCGCCGTCACGGCTGTCGGATCCGACGATCATGATGTTCTTGGAGCCGGGGCTGAGGTTCTCCGGGCGGTCGCCGCCCAGCTTGTCGTCCACGGCGGCGGAGTTGATGTTGTTGTTCAGGTCGTTGTAGACCCAGGCGCCGACCCCGCCGACCCCGAGGACGACGACGGACGTCACGCCCGCGCCCCACACGAGGATCCGCCCGCGCCGCGTGAGCCGCGTCCTGCCGGGCCCGACCGTCCTGCCACCGGTTCCGTCGGCCCTGCCACCGGGTCCGGGCGTCCTGCCGACGGGTCCGCCCGTCCTGTCCCTGCTGCCGCGGCCGGCCGCCTCCTCCGGAGTACGCCCACGCCTCCTCGTTCCGCTCACCGGCGCTCGCCCCTCCGCCTCGGCTGATTCACCCCGTACACCGTGCTCGGATCGCCGGCGTTGGTCACCGCCGAACGTCGGAACCCTACACGCGTGCAGGAATACGTCCGAAAAGCACAGACGACTCAGGAGACGAGTGGAGACGCACAAGGGTTGCCCCGGTACGGGGGGTCAAGACGGTTGGGACGAGACAGGCGGGACGAGACAAGTGAGACGAGACAGGTGGGCGAGACGGGCGAGACGGGTGGGGCGGTGGGCCGGGCGCCAGGGGGCAGCGCGTCGATCACCCGGGCACCCGGCCCGCTCAGGCGGGCCGGGTGCGGGGGGACGCGGTAGGGCGGCCGGTCGCAGGCGTCGGCGTCGGCGTCGGCGTCGGCGTCGGCGGCACCCGCGGGTGCGGTGGATGAGCGCGCAATGCCGCTCATCCAGGCATGTTCACCACCAACGCCCCTGCGGACTAGGGCGCGTTGACGAGGTCGACCGGCGGGACCGACACGGTGCGGGCGCCCGCGGTGCCGCCCAGGACGACCTTGCGCAGGGATACGTTGTTCTTGGTGTTCGTCTCCTGGAGACGGTTCGCCGGGTTGGCGATGACCTGGATGTAGTAGGTGCCGTTCGGCAGGTCGGTGACGTCGAAGGACTGCCCGGGACGGTACTGGGTGTACGTGTCGCCGGAGCCGACGTCGAGGACCTCACGCACGGAGATGGAGTTCTGCTGACCGCAGGCGGTCGACAGATCGGTGTTGTTCGGGTGCCAGTTGGCGTTCTTCACCGTGTAGTCGATGGCGTCGGTGTTGGCGAGGCAGAACGCCTCCTTGCCGCTCTTCACGATCTCGTGCTGGTCGGCGGCGAGCAGCCGGTAGCTGGCGAAGTCGGTGAAGTGCCAGTGCTCGTGGCCGATGCGCGGGTCCCACTCCATGGTGCCGGCCGGGGCGTAGCCGACCTGCTTGCCCTTGGCGTCGTAGAAGTACTGGTACGAGTCCATCAGGTCGGCGCCCGGCTTGCGGAAGCCGTCCACGACGAGCGGCGCGGGGCCGGCGTTCCAGACGTTGGCGCTGAAGGCGAGGTAGTCCTTGCCGGCCGCGTCGCCGTCCTCGCCGTCGGTGACCGCGATGTCCCAGGCCGGCAGCGAACGCAGGTCGGGCTTGGGCACGTTGGCCGCGACGCCCGCGCGCCCGGCGGGCCGCTTGGTGGCGGGCTTCAGCGCGGGCGCGACACGCGAGCCGTCGGTGTGACCGGCTCCGTCACCCAGGTGGTGGGCGAGACCGCGGGCCTCCAGGGCGTGCGAGAGCGCGGAGGGCGTGGGAGCGTCGGCCCCCCGGGGCCCGAAGTGATGCCCACCCCCCATACCCGCCATGCCGTCCATGCCCGCCATGCCTGCCATGTCGTGCGAAGCGCCATGCCCGCCGCTGCCGGCGGGCGCGCCGGGCGCGGTCCGGGCGGTGAGCCCGACTCCGCCCACTCCCCCTTGGCCTCCCCCGCCGTCGCTGATCTCCCGGACGGTCAGCTTGATGGTCGGCTGGTCGTTGGGGATGCCGAACAGGTCGCGGTACTTCTTCGCCACCGCCACCTTGACGGTGTACTCGCCTGCGGCCAGGTCGACGGGCCTGTCGTAGTCGAAGGCGGAGGTGTTGGCCGCCCAGCCCTTCTCGACGCCCCACACCGAACCGAGCGTGAAGGGGTTGGTGGAGCAGCTCTCGGGATAGTGCGAGGTGGCCGGGGCGTCGGGACGCAGCCGGCCGGAGGCGTTGTTCGGGCAGAAGTTGCTCTTGCTCTTCTGCACCTCCACCCCCGCCGCGTTCTTGATGGAGATCTCCAGGAAGTCCGGCAGGCCGCCGAAGTCCTTCACGAGCCCGGCGGGCAGCGCCTTCGTCGTCACCTTCGACCCGTCGCGCAGGATCTGCTGAGCGACGATCGGGTCCTTGTAGGACTTGCGGGTCACCTTGAACTCCAACGGAGCGTTGTCGACGGTGACATACGTGCCGAGGTCGAGATAGACCCCGGCGTTCCCCTCGTACCGGTCGGCGGTCACGGCCTTCGACGCGGCGACGAGCTTGAGCTTCGGCGTGCCGGGCGTGCTCGCCGGCGCGGCTCCGGCACCGGGAGCGGACCCGGTGACGGCGGCTACGACGGTGAGCGCGGCCCCGGCGGCGAACGCCGTGCGCTTGAGTCCCTTACGGTCTTGCGATCTGGTCATCGGTTCCTCGTCTGCGAGTGCCATGGTCAGTGGCATCGGACTGGACAGCCCACCGTCCGACCGGCGTACCGGCGCACCCCCACGCGCCCCGGCCGACTCTGTGAGCACACTGTGAGAGCCCCAATTGGCCTCTCCGGGTTGCCTGTTGTCGGCAACCGGCCGGAAGGAGTCCGCGAAGGCCCGACCACGACCGCCGGAGCTCACCCGGCTGCTGGAGGCCGCCGAGAAGCGTCTTGACTCGACCTACCCCGTGGTTCGAGGTGGAGGACGGGTGCCGGTTCTTCGGCCGGCACCTGAAGTGAGACCGGGCCGTCAGGCCGGCGGCGGGCGGCAGGCGGCACGCGGCACGCGGTCGGCGGTACGCGGTATCGGCCGGGACGCCGCTCATCGAGGACAGTCACGTCCGACCCCGATGAGCGGTGGCCGGCAGACGCACGACCGCCCCGCTCGTGGCGGTACCGGCCATCGGCGGTACCGGCCCGGTCGGGGCGGCGCCCTGTCCCGACCGGGCCGGTACCGGGATCTGGCGGCGCACATCCCGTGAGAGGCAATCGGTGGGGCGGCGGCCTTGGCACGTGTCGTGGGGTGGCGGCCATTACCTCTGGAGTAATCGCCCCGTCCAACCACCCTCGACTACGTTCTGGTCATCGCCAACACCCCCGGAACGAAGGAGCCTTGTGGTGTCCGCTTACGGCTTCGCTCATCTACGCAGCCGCCGGAATCACTCCGACGTCATCGAGTACCTGGAGCGCGTCCAGGCGACCCTTGACCCCTTCGCGGGCCGCTTCGTCATCCACGGTCCGCCGACCGAGGTCGTAGAGGGTACGTGGCCCGGCAGCATGGTGCTGATCGAGTTCCCCGGCCTTGCCGAAGCCCGTGCCTGGTACGACTCTCCCGCCTACCGGGCCATCCTGCGTCTGCGGACCGATCACATCGAGGGCGACCTGCTGCTGATCGAGGGCGTCGGACCGGACTACGACCCGGCCCAGCGAGCTCGCACGTTGCGAGCAGAAGCCGACCGGGCGGGCCGGTCGGCCACGTAGTCGCGTACCCGTACCGGTGCCCGTACCCGTCCCCGGTCCGGGTGGTTCCGTGCCGGGTTCGGGGTGGAGGAAGGGACGGCGGCTCCATCATGAGCCGGTGTTTCGCACCCCTCGCGCCCCTCGCGCCCTTCACTCCCCTACCGCCCTTCACTCCCCTCGCGCCCCTCGCAGCCGTCGTGGTTTTCGCGCCCTGCGCGGCTCCCGGACCTCGCTGACCGCGTTCCTCCTCGCCTTCGCCCTGCTCGCCGGGCCCGCCTGTGTTCCCGTCGGGCGGGATGCCGGCGCGCCGCCCGGCGCCTTCGGGGCGTACGTCGGGTACGACGACGCCGGTGTGCGGCGGACAGCGGCGCTCGACCGGTGGCTCGGGGCGGCCACGCCCAGGGTCGGGCACGCGTATCTGCCCGGGGACCGGTGGAGCAACATCGAGGGGGCGCCCAGGTATCTGGAGCTCTGGGCGCGGTGGCGGCAGGAGCGCGCCGACCGGATGTTCGTGCTCAACGTGCCGATGCTGGAGCGGACCGAGGAGCACGTGCCCGACCAGGTCGTACGGGAGGAGCTGCGCAGAGGGGCGCGCGGTGACTACGACGAACACTTCCGGGTGCTGGCCCGGCGGCTCGTCGCGCTCGGGGTGCCCGACGCCGTGCTGGTGATCGGGTGGGAGATGAACGGGATCACCTACACCCATCGGTGCGGGCCCGATCCGCAGGCCTGGAAGCGGTACTGGGCGCGGATCGTCGACGCCATGCGGTCCGTGGGCAAAGGGCAGCGGTTCCGGTTCGAGTTCACCCCCAGTCGCGGGCTGGACGCCGTCCCCTGGACCGCGTGCTATCCCGGCGACCGGTACGTGGACGTCGTCGGCATGGACGCCTACGACCAGCCTCACGGCATGTCCTTCGAGGAGCAGGTCGCGGAGCCGTACGGCCTCGCCGCGCAGGTGCGGTTCGCGCGGGCGCACGGCAAGCCGGTCTCGTATGCCGAGTGGGGGCTGTACCGCAACGGGGACAATCCCGAGTACGTGCGGGGCATGCTCACCTGGTTCGCCGAGCACCCGCCGCTGTACCAGACCATCAGCGACTACTGTCCGCACGGCGTGTGGCGGTGCTCCGGCAATCCGCGGTCGTCGGCCGTCTACCGCGCCCTGGTCGGAGGGCCGTACGGCTGAATCGGGCCGCCACGCGGGCCGCGTGCCGTACCCGGCCGCCCCATCGGTCCGATGATCACACGATGGGACGAGAACACCACGCGCGCCTCCCACGAACGCGGGCCCGCCTCCATGCGGCGACCGGCGCCGCCCTGTTCGCCCTCCTGCTGCTCGTGCTCACCGCCGTGCCCGCAGGCGCCGGGAGCGACGGGTTCCGCGGTGAGACCGCCAGGGCCGTCCGTGCTCACGAGAGGGCCCGCGAACGGGTCGACCGGCTGCGCGAGGCGGACGCCCCCGCCACGGAGGTCAAGGACGCCGAACGCCGCCGTAGGGCCGTCCGCGCCGGGCTGTGGGACCTGCTCTGGTCGACGGGCAGGAACTCCGGCGATCCGGTCGCCGTCGATCCGTCCGGACGGGACCGCCACTGCCCGTTCGGCGACCGGAGCCGCCCGCCCACACGGCGCGCCCGCCCCTGGACGGCCCCGACCCACCGCTACTGGCTCTCCGCGGGCTACGCCGAGAAGGGCTCCCGCTGGGCCCACCGGCACACCGGCCAGGACTTCGCCGTGGACTCCGGTACCCCCGTGTACGCCGTCGGCTCCGGTACCGTCCGCGCCACGACCTGCGGCGACGGCTTCGGCAACCAGGTCCTGATCCGCCACCGCGACGGCTACTTCACGCAGTACGCCCATCTGTCCCGCATCGACGTACGCAAGGACGGGCGCGTGACCGCCGGCCAGCGCATCGGCCTCTCCGGCGCGACCGGCAACGTCACCGGACCGCACCTGCACTTCGAGGTACGGATCACCCCCTACGTCGGATCCGCGGTGCCTCCTCTGCCCTGGCTGCGCCGGAAGGACGTCCGCGTCACCGGAGCGGGAGCGTTCGTGACTCCACGACTCCGTGACTCCCTGACTCCGTGACTCCGTGACTCCACCGCCCCGGTCGTGGGCGGTGGCCGGGGAGGTACTACGCCCGGTGGGGGTGGTGGGCGGCCAGCGCCCAGATCACGAACACGTCGATGGCGATCTGGATGACCGCCCAGAACGGCGCGTACGGCAGGAACAGGAACTGGAGGACCAGGCTCAGCGAGGCCAGCACGATGCCGCTGATCCGGGCCCATCCGGCCCACTCGCCCCCGCTGAGCAGCCCGTAGCCGGTCACCGCCGCCACGACGCCCACGATCAGCAGGAACCAGCCCCAGCTGGTGAGGCTCATCTCGTAGACGTAGTGGCCGACCCGGGCGTAGACGTCGTCCTCGGCGATCGCGGCGATGCCCTGGAAGACGGCGAGGACACCGCTCACGAACATGAGCACGCCCCCGAAGACGACCCCGCCGGCGGCCAGTCCACCCCCGGTCGGCGGAGGCGTGGTCCGGCCCGGCGAACCGGTGCCCTGGTGGGACGGGTCCCACACCCGGGGCCCCGGTGTCGGCTGGGAGTGCGGCTGGTCACTCATGAGCGCTACCCGTCTCTGTGTCGGCGGCGGTCCTGCTACGGCCTGCTCTGCCCTGCTCGGTGCTTCACGTGCTTCACGTGCTTCACGTGCTTCACCGACCATCCGTCCGGCCGAGGGCCGCCACCACGGGGGTGCGCCGTACGGGTGACCCGGCATGCGGACGGGCAGGACCGCCCCTTCACTGGAGGAAGGCCCGCGCAACGCCGGGACCCCTCAGGAGGAGACAAGATGCCACGCACCAAGGGCGTGCTGCTGACGGCGGCGGCGGCGATCTGCTGCGCCACCGCGCTCACCGGCTGCTCGGACGACAACACCCCCTCGTCGGTGTCGTCCGCCGCCAGCAAGGCCGCCTCCGCGGCCGAGTCGCTGGGCAGGGAGGCCACCGCGGCCGCGTCCTCCCTCGCCTCCGGCCTGGCCTCCGATCTCGCCACCGAGGCGTCGTCGGCGCTCGCTTCGGCGTCGGCGGAGGCGAGTCGCAAGCTGGGCGAGATCAAGGACGGCGCCGACGTGAAGTCGGACGTGAAACTCGGCACCCCGGGCACGGACAAGGACGGCCGGGCGACCGTCGAGGTGACCGTCTCCAACACCAGCGACGCGTCGAAGTCCTTCGCCGTCCAGGTCGACTTCACCGACCCCGCCGGCAACCGGCTCGACACGGTCGTCGTCACCGTCTCCGACGTGGCCGCCGGCAAGACCGGCAAGCAGACCGCCCACAGCAACCGCGACCTGTCCGGCGAGGTGAAGGCGAAGGTGGCGAGAGCGGTGCGGTACTGACCGCGCCGCTTGCGTGGCGGGGCTCAGGCCATCCAGAAGAAGACGGCCGTCATCCGCTTCTCCTCCAGCGTCGTACCGGAGTAACCGGTGGCGCTGTGCACGAGGTTGGCGTTGTAGAAAAGCAGCCGGTTGTGCTTGTGGGGCACCCGTACGTCCTCCTCGAAGGCGTCCGGCGCGACGAACCGGGTGCCCAGGGCCTCGACGAGGTTGTTGTGCGGGGCCTGGACGACGTTGCCGCCGAGCCGCCCGCCGGGCAGGGACTGCCGGTAGAAGCTGGTCCCGCAGTCCTTGGGTACGGACGGGTTGAGGTACAGCACGGCCGCGTACCGGCACAGCGCGCGCGAGTCGGAGTGCGGCCTCGGAGTGCTCTCACCCTCCCCCACCACCTGGATGCAGTTGTGGTTGAGCGTCCCACCGCCGGGCGCCTGCTGCACCCACAGTTTCCGGGCCCCCGTGGCGTTCCTCACCAGCCGCTCCACGCGCCCCAGCTCACCGGGCTCGAGACCCGGCATGGTGCGCAGTCCGGGCCAGCTCTCCGAGGTGTACGGGTAGCCCTCGACCCAGTCGTCCTTGGTGAGACAGCGGTCGCGGATCGCGGTGATGTCGGCCTCGGGGAAGACGTCGTCGATCACCCAGTAGTCGCGGCCCTTGGTGGGCTTGCGGTAGGGGAGCACGGGGAGCGTGGCGGCAGCCCGGACGGGCTGGTGGGGCCGCTGTGGCATGGACATGCGGTGAATCTAGGACGGGGGTCCGTCACGACTCGCCCTCCCTTTCGTCCGCACTCCTCCGCGAAGTGGTCAACAGTTCGTCGAGGCGGTCAACGGCTCACCAACCGAGGAAGCCCCGGTGTCATCCGTTCGGGTCCGCGAAGAGGTCGTCGGCGGTGGTGGCATGCACCGCGCGCTGCGACCAGGTGGTGAGCTGATCGAGGTCGGTTCATCGCGGTCATGAGATCCCTCCACGTCCGTTGCGCCTGAGGATTGTCCGACGTGATCAACGAGCTACGCCGCGCTCAGCTCGCACCACACGAGCTTGCCCCTGTGACCCATGCGCGACAGCGGCTGCCAGTGCCAGAGGTCGGAGCAGGCCCGGACGAGGGCCATGCCGCGTCCGCTCTCGGCTTCGGTGAGCTCCTCCAACAGGCATGGTGGCCTGGGTGGTTCGGGGTCCGCGTCCCACGCCCCGATCTGGAGGACGCCGTCCCGGAAGCGAAGACGCAGACAGGCGGGGCCTTTCGTGTGCAGTACGGCGTTGGAGACCAGCTCCGAGGCGAGCAGCTCCGCTGTGTCGACGAGGTGGACGAGCCCGTGCAGGGTCAGGATCAGGCGCAGGGTGCGGCGGCAGACGGTGACGGCACGGGGATCGCGGGGGATGTACAGGGAGTACTCCCAGGGGTCGGAAGTGGTGGGGGCGGGGACGGGGGCGGCTTCGGGCATGGGTCGGCTCCACAGGTGGGGGCGGGATGTGCGCACGGTGGCATGCCTCAGCCGTCCCGGCAGGACGGAGCGGTGCACTTCCGCAGCGTGTGCGTTACGTCACCGACGGTAGGCCTAAAGCTTCATACCAAGCAAGCCGATCGCGTAATCTTGCCCTCGAACGAGTCGCGTCCGCGGGCGCGTTGGCCCGAGGAGCAAGTCAATGGCGCTGAGGCACGAACCCACCGCACGTCAGCAGCGCCTGGCGGCCGAGCTGCGCAGACTTCGCGAAGCGGCCGGCCTCACCGCTCGCGAGGCGGCGGCACTGCTCGGAGTGAGCCCCGTCCAGATCAGCCACATCGAGTCCGCGCTCGCGGGTGTGAGTGAGGAGCGGCTTCGCCGCCTGGCGTCCCACTACGCCTGCACGGACGGGCAGTTCATCGACGCCCTGGTCGGCGTGGCCACCGATCGGACGCGGGGGTGGTGGGAGGAGTACCGGGGACTACTGCCGACCTCGTTCCTGGACCTGTCGGAGCTGGACCACCACGCGAAGTTCAGACACGACATGGCCGCCTTGTACGTACCCGGCCTGCTCCAGACGGAGGACTACGCGCACGCCGTCTTCTCGTCGAGGGTCCCCGAACTCACGAAGGAGGAGATGGAGTTGCGCGTCCAGCATCGCAGCGCCCGCCGGGTGGTCGTAGAAGGTCCTGCGGCCATCCCGTACAGCGCGGTGATCCACGAGGCGGCTCTGCGCATCAGAGTCGGCGACCGTATGGCCTCACGCGCTCAACTCACCCGGATTCTGGAACTCTCCGAGGCGGTCAACGTGAGCGTACGAGTCATTCCGTTCGACCTGGACAACTTCACCCGGGCCGGGAGCGCCATGACCTATGCGGGGGGTTCCGTGCCCAAACTGGACACCGTGGTTCGCGACACCCCCCTCGGCACGGTCTTCATCGACTCCGAGGCCCAACTCAACGCCTCGCGAACGATCTTCCGTAAAATCGAGGCCGCATCACTAGGCCCTGACCGCTCGCGTGACTTCATCCACAGGCTCGCCAAGGAACTGTGAGGCCCACCATGAACCCCGACAATTGGCAGAAGTCCTCCTTCTCCGGCGGCGGCGACGGCAACGACTGCGTCGAACTGGCCTCCACCCCCGCCACGCTGCACCTCCGTGAGTCCGACGCCCCCGCCGCCGTCCTCACCACCACCCCGGCCCCGCTCACTCACCTTCTCCACGCCATACGCACGGGAACCCCCGGAATTGTGGCCTCCACCACAGCACACCCGGGCGGCGCCTGCTGAAGTGACCGAATGATCGGTCTCCTGCTCCGCGTCCTCCCGTTCTGGGTGCGCGAGCCCCTGCTCGCCGTCTTCGGCGTCGTCTTCAGCGGCTTCCTCTTCTACGCGGCCATCCGGGACAGCGAGTGGGTGATGGCCGCCATCGGCGCCGCCGTCGCCGTGTTCACCGCGATCCGCGTGCACCAGATCAACCGCGCCCTCCAGGCCCGCCGCCAGCTGAAGGCCATGGAGGGCGCGCAGCGCACGCAGGGCATCTAGCGGCTCTCAGTCGTCGACGTCGACATGGTCGAACGTCCTCAGCATCTCCGTCAGCACCCGGACGCAGGCCCGCACCTCGGCGTCGGTCAGTTCGCCCCCGACCTCGCGGTTCAGGGTGTGCTCGCGGTCCAGGACGGTGGCGATCAGGGTCCGGCCCTCCTCGGTGATCCGAATCAGGGACGAGCGCTGGTGCGCGGGGTTGGGCAGGGTCTCCACCCACCCGTGCGCCACCGCGTCGTTGACCATGCGCTGCACGAACTGTCGGCTCAGCGCCTGGATCCGGCTCAGCTGGGGGACCGTCAGATCTCCCTTGCGGCACAGCAGATCGAGCACGGAGCGCACCCCGACGGAGGCGCCCTCGACGGCCTCGCCCTGTTCGACCTTGCGCAGGGCGCGGCGATAGAGGGGGCCGACCAGGTCGAAGACCTCGGTGAGCCGGTGGCCGAGTTCGTCGGGCGGGAGAGGGGCGCCGGCGAGAAGAGACGGGTCGCTGTCGTTCACACCCAACATGATGCACCCGGAGAATATGACACCTTGGTTGCCAAAAACCGTCCGGGGTGACACCTTGGTTGTCATGACTGCCGCTTTGGACATGAAGTACTTCGCCTCCGCCGACGGGGACCTCGCCTACCGCGAGGCCGGCACCGGAGAGCTCGTGGTCCTGCTCCACTCAGGATTCTGCGATCACCGTGTCTTCGACGCGGTGACCCCGGCGCTCGCCTCCACCCACCGGGTGATCGCGCCCGACGTACGGGGCCACGGCGCCTCCGCCAACGCGACCCGGCCCTTCCGCTGGGCCGACGACGTCGCCGCGCTGCTGCGCCACCTCGACGCGGGCCCCGCGGTGCTGGTCGGAGTCTCGATGGGAGGCGTGATCGTCAGCGACACCCTGCTCGAACATCCGGAGCTGGTCCGCGCGGGCGTCGTGTGCGGTGCCTCGACCGGCGAGTTCGAGGACTCCGACCCCTGGCACCGGGCGATCCAGGCCGAGACGGCCCGTGCCCTGGCCGCCGGTGACATCGAGGGCTGGCTGAAGGCCTTCCTGAGCTATGTGCCCGGCCCGCACCGCACCCTCGACGAGGTGGACCCCGACATCCCGCGCCGGCTGAGCGAGATGGCCCTGAACACGATCTCCAAGCACACGCCCGGCGAGAAGGACCGGCTCGTCCGGGTGACCGACACCTGGCCGCGGGTCCCGGAGATCGACGTCCCCGTGCTCACGGTGAACGGCGCCCTGGACACCCCCGACGTGATCGCCGGGGCGCAGCGCCTGGCCGACACGGTCCGCGACGGCCGGTCCGTGCTCATCGACGGCACCGGGCACTACCCCAACATGGAGAAACCCGAGCAGTTCACCGCAGTCGTCGCGGACTTCCTGCGCACCCTCTGAGCGCGAGTTTTAACCTTGGAGGTCATCCAGTGGCTCATGTGCGCAGGTCGGCCTCTGGGCTGCCGCCTGGCGGCGGGCTGGGCTCAGGTTCAGGGACGCCCGCTCGCCGAGTGCTCGTCCCTCCGGTGTTCCATAACCTCCTCCTGCCCGGGTACCGGGCCACTGAGGGCGGTAGCCAGAGCCTGGGCTTGGTACTGCGTGATACCGAGGGCGAGCGGCACCTGGCGGGGGCTGTACGGGGACGAGCACACGGCGATCGGGTTGTCGCCGGTAGGGGTCCACCGGGATCCGCCGGCCGAGTCCCGCTCCCCCAGCAGAGTCGCGGCCAGATCGCTGGCAGCATCCGTGCGTATCCCACAGTGGGACAGCGCGCGGGCCACGGTGTCACGCGCCTCGCCGGGCATGTCGGCGTCGCCGAGCATGGGCAGCAGGAGCAGGAGGCGCTCGGATGGATCGGTCAAGCCCTCGCTGCCTTCCTGCGTACTCGTGGCGAGAGCGAGGAGCTCCGTCCAGGACAGGCCAGGGCCAGCCTCGTCGGCGCCGCACTGGCCGAGATGGCCAAGGCGCCCCCACTTGGGATGGCGGATGAAGAAGTCGACGTTGTTCTGGTCCTCCCAGTTGGCAAAGACGGCATAGGCCGTATGCCCACCGTCGAAGCAGACCCGCAAGACAGGCCAGGGCTGTTCGGGGTCACTGAGGCGATCCACCATTTCGTCGTAAGCCGACGCGTCCACCCCGTATGGCTCGGCTGGTTCGCCGGGATCGCCCATCGTCAACAGGACATGAGCGAGCCAGAAAGCGGGGTCTCGCGCGAGGTCCTCACTCGCAGACAGCTCGCATTCCTGCAGATACTCCGGGATATGTACGCCGGTGCTCATGGGAGGAGGTTAGGGAACACCGGAGAGGCGACCTTGCGCGGGGTTGTTCCCAAAGCGGTGGGCAGAGAGGCAGACCTGCACGAACAGGACGCCCTCAAAGGACGTACGAGGTTGAAACTCAAGCTGAGCAGCCGCGGGGCCGGCAGATATCCGATGGATCAGGTGGGCCGCGAGTGGCAGGCTGCGGCCCATGGGGAACAGCCGTGGGTGGAGACCGGGTTCCGGACGACCGCCGGCCCGGTCCGCGGCAGGCGATCGGCCGACGGCGTCACCGCCGTGCTCGGCATCCCGTATGCCGCCGCACCGTTCGGTGCGAACCGTTTCCGTGCGCCGCAGTCCGTACCCGACTGGAGCGCGCCGCGCGACTGCACGAAGTTCGGACCCGTCGCGCCGCAGTCCGCGGAACTGCCCGGCGCACCTGTGTGGCGCCCGGGAGACGAGGACGTGCTCACGGTCAACCTGTGGGTACGGCCCCCGGCGGACGGCGGGCCGCTGCCGGTGCTCTTCTGGATCCACGGCGGCGCCTACACCTTCGGCTCCTCCGCGCAGCCCGACTTCGACGGCGGCGCGCTCGCCCGGGCCGGGGTGGTCGTGGTCAGCTGCAACTACCGGATCGGTTTCGAGGGGTTCGGCCATGTGCCGGGCTTTCCCGACAACCGCGGACTGCTCGACCAGGTGGCCGCGCTGCGCTGGGTCCGGGAGAACATCGCCGCGTTCGGGGGCGATCCCGGCAACGTCACGGTCGCCGGGCACTCGTCCGGCGCGGGGCTCGGCCGTCTGCCTGATGGCCATGGAACGGGCGCGCGGGCTGTTCCGGCGAGTGATCGCTCACAGCGTGCCCCACGCCTTCTTCGACGTCGAGGTCGCCGACGCGATCGCGTCGAGGATCGCGGCCCAGGCCGGGGTGGCCGCGACGGGCGCCGGACTGCTCGCCGCCTCGCCGCACACGCTGGTGGCCGCCTCCGACAAGGTCGCCGAAGAGTGCATGGACTATCCCGTGACGGCGGGCCAGGCCTACGACCCGGTGGTCTTCCAGCCTGTGATCGACGGCGAGGTACTGCCCGTGGACCCGCTCACCGCGCTGGCCTCCGGCATCTCCCGTGAGCTCGACCTCCTGGTGTGCCACACCCTGGAGGAGTACTGGTTCCTGCACGAGGTCGGCGCGGTACGGGAGGTCGTCTCGGAGTCGGAACTCTCCGACTTCGCCGAGGCCCTCCGCCTGCCCGCCCGTCTCCTCGCCGGCTACCGCGCGCTGATGCCCGGCGCTCCGGTGCTGGACCGGTACCTCGCGATCTTCGGTGACGCGGAGTTCGGCGAGTACGGCAGCCGGCTGGCCGAACAGCACGCGCGGGCCGGCGGCCGGGCTTATCTGTCGCGTTTCGCCCGCAGACGCGACCGTGCCGGTGGTGTGGCCAGGCCCTGGCACACCGCCGACGTCCCGTTCGCGTTCGGCAACCTGGACGCGCGGGGCGCCGACTTCCTCATCGGCGGCGCCCCCGACGAACAGGACCGGGCCCTGTCCCGGCGCATGCTGCGCGCGTGGGCCGACTTCGCCGCCTGCGGTGACCCCGGCTGGCCCGCGGTGACCGCCGACGGCACGACGGTGAAGGCCTGGGCCGTGCCGGACGATCAGCTGTCCGACGACAGCACGTCCGCCGTGCGCGCGTTGTGGCGGGGAGTCTCTTTCGAACCCGTACTCACCACCACCTCGTCCGTCACCACCTCGTCCGTCACCACCTCGTCTGTAAGCACCTCGCCCGTAAGCACCTAGTCCGCCACCACCACTCCGTCTCTCACCACCCCGTCCCTCACCACTTCAGCTGTCACCACCACCTCGTCCCCCACCGACACCCGACCCGCTCGCCGTACCTCGAAGTAGGCGCCGAAGGCGACTCCGCCGCCGTCCGCCCGGCGGTAGTCCGCGAGGGTGCGCAGGGGTTCCGGGCCCTCGCGGCGGCCGGTCCGCTGGTCGACCATCGTGATGGCGCAGCGGATCGTGTCCTCGGTGAAGGCCAGCTCCGTGTCGCCGATGGTGAGACGGGCGGCGCCGTCCTCCCTGTGGGGCGTGTCCCAGCCGTCCACCACCAGGTTGGGGCGGAAGCGGTCCATCGGGAGGGGCGTGGCTCCGCGTTCGGTGATCCGGCGGTTCAGGGCGTCCAGGCTGGCCCGCGAGACGAGGTGCAGGCGGCCGTTGTTGCCGGCCGGGGGCCGGACCAGGGTGCTCGGGGTGCCCAGTACGTCCGTGAGCCAGGCGTGTACGTCCGCGCTGTCCGCCCGCACCGGGTCCCGCCCCGGCGCCCGCAACATCAGCCCGTCCTCGGTCGGTTCCGGGGTGATCAGGGCAAGAGCGGGGTCGCCCCACTGCCAGCGCAGGTCGCCCTTCTCGTCGGCGATCGCGTAGGTGCGGTCGTGCAGCAGACCGCCGCCCGTCAGCGTCCCTTCCGGGAGTGCCGTCCCCGCGCATCCCTTCACCGGGTAGTACGTGATCCCCACCAGTCTCGCGACCGTCATCCCCAACGCCCCCTCGTCAGTCCGTCACCAGCGCAAGCACGAAGTCGTCATACCCTTTTTCGCCCACCGTCCGCACTGCGATCGGATGCAGCAACCTGCCCTGGTTGGACGCGACTTGGTGAGTCGTCAGGCCCGCCGTCTCGCTTCCCCGGCCGGCCGCCCGCAGGGCCTCGTCCTCCTCCACCAGCAAGCCGTTGAGGTAGTCGTCGACGGCGGTCCAGGTCTGCTGCACCACAGGTCCGTTCGTTGCCCGGCAGGGCATTTACTGAGTTTCTTATGGGAACTTACCTGTACGTGTGATGCGCGTCCATCAAGTTCACAGCATTACCGGTGAGTCGGATCGGCTCCGCGTCCGTACTCCTGTGTGTCCGCCCCCAACGGGCACAACACATCGACATATCGGCGGAATCCCCGACCGGGCAGGAGGCACGGTGCCACTTTCGCGAAACATGATGGGAACCCTGTTCGTCGGCGGTGCGCTGGCTGTGACACTCAGCGCGCTGGCCTACCCATCGATGCTCGGGATCACCACCGTGTCGACCTCGGCCGACCGGATCATCGCCAACACCCAGTGGGGACCCCTGACCGAGAGCGACCGCGCCTTCGTGGTGGCGGTGCGGGCGGCCGGACTGTGGGAGTACCCGGTCGGGCAGATCGGGCTGCAGAAGGGCCAGAGCAAGGGGGTCCTGACCGCCAGCCAGCACCTGATCGACGGGCACGCGGCGCTGGACGAGTCCTGCCGCAAGATCGCGCCGATGCTGAACGTCGTCCTGCCCAACATCGCCAGTCCGCAGCAGGAGGGGTTCGTCGCCACCCTCAAGGCCGACCAGGGCAAGCAGTTCGACGTGGACTTCGCCAACATCCTGCGCATGACCCACGGGTCGATCTTCAACACCGTGGCGAAGGTCCGCTCGACGACGAAGAACACACTGGTGCGCGCCCTGGCCGACCAGGCCAACAACACCGTTCTGGACCACATCACGGTGATGGAGAAGACCGGTCTGGTCGACTTCGACACCACGCTGTTCACCCAGACCACCCCGCCGAAGCTGCCCGCGTCGGACGTGACGGCGCCGGTCCCGCCCGCCGGTCAGCCGCTGGTCGTCCTGACCCCGCCGCCGAACGCCACGTCCACCCCGGTGGACCTCGGCGCCGCCGTGGTGAACAACGGCGGATAGCCGCGGACGTACGCAGGGTGAAGCGGCCCCGCCCGCCGGGGGGGGGCCGGGCCCGCCCTTTGCGCCCCGGGCCCCCCCCCCCCGGCGGGGGGGACG
>NZ_JBHWUU010000025.1:84542-95758 GCF_042737375.1 Streptomyces sp. NPDC060000 | reverse complement strand
TACGGCGACGAGATCGGCATGGGCGACAACATCTGGCTCGGCGACCGCGACGCCGTCCGCACCCCCATGCAGTGGACACCCGATCGCAACGCGGGCTTCTCGTCCTGCGACCCGGGCCGGCTGTCACTGCCCGTGATCATGGATCCCGTCCACGGGTACCAGGTCACCAACGTCGAGGCGTCGATGTCGTCGCCCTCGTCGCTGCTGCACTGGACCCGCCGGATGATCGAGATCCGCAAGCAGAACCCCGCCTTCGGCCTCGGCACCTACACCGAACTCCAGTCCTCCAACCCGGCCGTCCTCGCCTTCCTGCGCGAGGCCCCGCTGGCCGAGGACGGCGGGGACGACCTGGTGCTGTGCGTGCACAACTTCTCGCGGTTCGCGCAGCCCACAGAGCTCGACCTGCGCCGGTTCGACGGCCGCCACCCCGTCGAACTGTTCGGCGGGGTCCGCTTCCCCGCCATCGGCGAACTGCCCTACCTGCTCACCCTCGCGGGCCACGGCTTCTATTGGTTCCGGCTCACCAGAGCCGCGTCCCGGATCGGCCGCCGCCTGTGAGCGAGCGCCTGGGAAAGGATGGGTCACCGTGACGAAGACCGCACCCCTGCGGCCGAGCGGCCCGAGCGGCGTACGCTCCGTCGGGCCGCTGGCCGCGCTGCTGTGCGAGTGGCTGCCGCGGCAGCGCTGGTTCGCCGGCAAGGACCGGCCCCTCACCGACCTGCGCATGCTGTCGATGACCGAGCTGTACCCCGGCTGCCTCCATCTGCTCGTGCACGCCGATCAGTCGGGCGTCCCGACCCCCGGGGGCACGCCCCCGGCCGGCGACTGCTACCAGCTGCTCCTCGGTGTGCAGGAACACCTGTCGCCGCGTCTGGGGCGGGCGCTGATCGGCAGGGTGGAGGACGGGCCGCTGGCCGGCCTGACGGTCCACGACGCGCTTCAGGACCCCCGGTCGGCCCATCTGCTCCTGGAGCGGATGCGGCACCCCGGCACGCTGGGCCCACTGTGCTTCGAGTCCGGTCCGTCCGTGTCGCTGCCCCCGGGGCTCGCGCCGCGGCTGCTCGACGCCGAGCAGTCCAACACCTCGCTGGTGTACGGAGACGCGTTCATCCTGAAGATCTTCCGGCGGATCCAGCCGGGGGTGAACCCCGATCTGGAGGTGCCGGTCGCGCTGGCCGGGCAGGGGTGCGGGCGGGTGCCCGCACCCGTGGCCTGGTTCCGCACGACCCATCCGCAGGAGGCGACGCTCGGCGTCCTCCAGCCGTTCCTGCCCGACGCGTCGGACGGCTGGACGCTGGCGCTGCGGGCCCTCGCCCGTGGCGAGGACTTCACGGCGGAGGCCGAGGAGCTGGGGCGGGCCACGGCGGACGTCCATATCGCGCTGGCCGCGGCGCTGCCCTCCGGTCCGGACGCGGAGGACGGCCGGACGGCGGCGGCGATGACCGAGCGGCTGGAGGCGGCCGCGCACCATGTGCCGGCGCTGCGCCCGTTCGTTCCCGGCCTCACCACCGCCTTCGGCGCGCTCTCCGTCTGCGATGCGGGACCGCCCGCCCAGCGCATCCACGGGGACCTGCACCTCGGGCAGGTCCTGCGCGCCGGCCGCGACTGGTTCGTCATCGACTTCGAGGGCGAGCCGTCCCGTCCGCTGGCCGAGCGGCGCAGCGCCCACTCCCCGGTCCGGGACATCGCCGGAATGCTGCGCTCGTTCGACTACGCCGCCCGCCAGCGCCGCCCGTGGCGGCCGGAGTGGGCGCGTCGCTGCCGCGAGGCGTACTGCGCGGGCTACGCCGCCCGCGCGGGCTGGGACCCCCGCAAGAAGCATGCCCTGCTGCGTGCCTACGAGACGGACCGGGCCGTGTACGAAGTGCTGTACGAGGCCCGTAACCGTCCCGACTGGCTGCCCGTACCCATGGCGGCGATCGAACGACTCGCCGTCCGAGGAGGCTGACCCCTGTGGCCCTGCGTGACACCTCTCCGCCCGAGTCGTCCGGCCCCCGCCCGCGCACGGCGCCCGCGCTCGACCCGGCCGCCCGCGGGCGGCTGCTCGCGGGCGCCCACCACGACCCGCACGCCCTGCTGGGCGCGCACCCGGCGCCCGGCGGGATCCTCTTCCGCGCGCTGCGGCCCTTCGCCGACGCCGTGAGTGTCGTGATCGACGGCGATCCCACCCCGCTGGTCTCGGAGGGCGACGGTCTGTTCTCCGTCGTCCTGCCGCTGGCCGCGGTGCCCGCGTACACGTTGCTGGTGTCGTACGACGGCGCCGAGCACAAGGTGGACGACCCCTACCGCTTTCTGCCGGCCCTGGCCGACCTGGATCTGCACCTCATCCGTGAGGGGCGGCACGAGGAGCTGTGGAAGGCGCTCGGCGCGGAGCCGATGGCCCACCAGGGGGTGATCGGCACCCGGTTCACGGTGTGGGCGCCGAACGCCCAGGGGGTGCGCGTAGCCGGGGACTTCTGCTTCTGGGACGGGACCGCCTTCCCGATGCGGTCCCTCGGATCGTCCGGGGTGTGGGAGCTGTTCCTGCCCGGGATCGGCGAGGGCGCCCGGTACAAGTTCGAGATCACCTCCCGTCACGGCCACCGCTTCCTCAAGGCCGACCCGATGGCCCGGCGCGCGGAGGTGCCGCCGGACACCGCGTCGATCGTGCACGCCTCGCACTACGAGTGGGCGGACGAGGAGTGGATGGCGCACCGGGGCGACGTCCCCGTGCATGTGGCTCCGTTCTCCGTGTACGAGGTCCATCTGCCGTCCTGGCGACCCGGACTGACCTATCGTCAGCTGGCGGAGGAGCTCCCGCCGTACGTCAACGACCTCGGCTTCACGCATGTGGAACTCATGCCGGTGGCCCAGCATCCGTTCTCGGGTTCCTGGGGCTACCAGGTCACCGGGTTCTACGCGCCGGCCTCGCGCCTCGGTACGCCCGACGACTTCAAGTTCCTGGTGGACGCCCTGCACCGGGCCGGGATCGGCGTGATCGTGGACTGGGTGCCGGCGCACTTCCCCAAGGACGACTGGGCGCTGAGCCGGTTCGACGGGGACCCGCTGTACGAGCCCGGTGACTCGCGGCGGGCCGAGCATCCGGACTGGGGGACGTACGAGTTCGACTTCGGGCGCGTCGAGGTGCGCAACTTCCTGGTCGCCAACGCCACTTACTGGTGCGAGGAGTTCCACGTCGACGGGCTGCGGGTGGACGCCGTCGCGTCCATGCTCTACCTCGACTACTCGCGGGACTCCGGCCAGTGGTCGCCCAATGTGTTCGGCGGCCGGGAGGACCTGGACGCGATGGCGTTCCTCCAGGAGATGAACGCGACGGTGTACCGCCGCAACCCGGGGGTCGTGACGATCGCGGAGGAGTCCACCGCGTGGGAAGGGGTGACCCGGCCGACCGACAGCGGCGGTCTGGGGTTCGGGCTGAAGTGGAACATGGGCTGGATGCACGACTCGCTGGAGTACATCGCCAAGGAGCCGGTGCACCGCAAGTACCACCACAACGAGATGACCTTCTCGATGATGTACGCCTACAGCGAGAACTACGTGCTGCCGATCTCCCACGACGAGGTCGTCCACGGCAAGCAGGCGCTGGTCTCCAAGATGCCGGGCGACTGGTGGCAGCGACGCGCCAACCACCGCGCCTACCTGGGGTTCATGTGGGCCCACCCCGGCAAGCAGCTGCTCTTCATGGGCCAGGAGTTCGCCCAGGGGGCCGAGTGGTCCGAGGCCCACGGTCCCGAGTGGTGGCTGACGGACCCCGGGTACGCGTCCGCGGGCGATCACCTGGGGATGCGCGACCTGGTGCGTGATCTCAACACCGTCTACCGGGCCACCCCGGCCCTCTGGGAGCGTGACACCGATCCGGCCGGGTTCCGGTGGGTGGTCGGCGACGCCGCCGAGGACAACGTCTTCGCCTTCCTCCGCCTCGGCGCCGACGGCGCTCCGCTCCTCGCCGTCAGCAACTTCTCCCCCGTCGTGCGCCACGACTACCGGCTCGCCGTGCCCGACGGCGGGCCGGCCTGGCGCGAGGTGCTCAACACCGACGCGGCGGCGTACGGCGGCAGCGGTGTCGTCCACTCCGCTCCCGTCGCGCCGAGGGACGGGGGGATCTCCCTCACGCTGCCGCCGCTGGCCACGGTGTGGCTGACGCCGTCGGCCGTGTGAACAGCACCGGACGGGGCAGTCGGGTGCGTACCACCCGCCAGAGAGAGGCCGCAGCCCGTGCGCACCGTCGGAGTGGAGGAGGAACTCCTCCTGGTCGACCCCGAGACCGGGGAGCCCCAGGCCCTGTCCGCAGCCGTCCTCGCCCGCGCGTCCCGGCGCGGGGCCGAGGAGGACGTCTTCGAGAAGGAACTGCACAGCCAGATGCTCGAGTTCAACACCCACCCGCAGTCGGGCATGGGCGAACTCGGCGCGGAGATCGTCCGCATACGCGGGGAGGCGGCCCGGCACGCGAGTGAGGCCGGGTGCGCGGTGGCCGCGCTCGCCACGTCCCCGCTGCCGGTGCGCCCGTCCGTCAGCATGAACAGGCGCTACCAGTGGATGGCCGAGCAGTACGGCATCGCGACACGTGAACAGATGGTGTGCGGCTGCCATGTCCATGTGTCCGTCGACTCGGACGACGAGGGCGTCGCGGTCGTGGACCGGATCCGGCCCTGGCTGTCGGTGCTGACGGCACTGAGCGCCAACTCGCCGTTCTGGCAGGGACTGGAGACGGACTACAGCAGCTATCGCAGCCGGGTGTGGCAGCGCTGGCCCTCGGCCGGTCCGACGGAACTGTTCGGTTCGGCGGACCGGTATCACCGGCGGGTGGCGGACATGGTGTCCACGCGCACGATCCTGGACGAGGGCATGGTCTACTTCGACGCCCGGTTGTCGGCGCGCTATCCGACGGTGGAGGTGCGCGTCGCGGACGTCTGTCTGCACGCGGACACCGCTCTGCTGATCGCCACACTGGTGCGCGGGCTCGTCGAGACGGCCGCCCGGGACTGGCAGGCCGGCCGCGAGCCGCTGGACCACAGTGTGAGTCTGCTCCGGCTGGCGGGCTGGCGGGCCGCCCGCTCGGGGCTCACCGGCGATCTGCTGCACCCCGCGACCATGCGGCCCGGGCCGGCCGAGACGGTCGTGGGGGCGCTGCTGAAGCATGTCGAGGACGCGCTGGCGGACAGCGGTGACCTGGAGCGGGCCCGTGTGTCCTGCGCAGGCCTGCTGCGGGACGGCAACGGTTCCGCGATCCAGCGCGAGGTGTGGGAGCGCACGGGCAGTATGCGCGAGGTGGTCGCCGCCTGCGTGAAGCACACACAGGCCTGAGGCCGCCCCGCGCGCCGTCGCGGCTCCCGGTCAGAGCATGAGATCGATCGCGTACGCCAGGAAGAAGGCGGCGCACAGCACGACGAGGACGATGATCAGGGTGAGCGGGCCCTTGGCCCAGCCCTTGGTCGGGTTGTGCGTCTCCCGAGGGCCGGCTCCGGGCATGCTGCTCTCCGCGGGCGGGGTCTCGCCCGGGGGGACGCCGCCGCCCGGTTCCAGTCCGGTGGTGCGTTCGGGTTCGGGGTCGGGATTGATGTGGTTCATGCTCTCCGAGTCCCCCGGACCACCGACTTCATCAGCCGGGGGCCGTCAGGAGTGCCGGGAGCCGACAGGCCGAGATCATCAACGCGGAATACTTATTCGTTCCAGGCCACAACCGGTCCCACCTGGGCTAGATTCGGGCACCGTCGATAACAGTTCCCGTCGGCGGAGTCACAGCCCGTACACCACAGGAGCAGCGCATGCGCGACTTCGCCCTCGCTCCCCCGGCCACCACGCCCCTGACCGGAGGGCTCGCCGACACCGTCTTCGAGACAGCCGCCCGAACTCCCACTCTGCCCGTGCTCGCGCGCCGTCAGGACGCCGCCTCCGCCGACTGGGAGGAGGTCACGGCCGTCGAGCTGCGGGACGAGGTGATCGACCTGGCGAAGGGGTTCGTGGCGTGCGGGATCTCGCCCGGCCACCGCGTCGCGATCATGGCGCGGACCCGGTACGAGTGGACGGTGGTCTGCCACGCGCTGTGGACCATCGGCGCCGAGGTCGTCCCCGTCTATCCGACGTCCTCGCGCGAGCAGGTCGAGTGGATCCTGCGGGACGCGAACTGTGTGGGCGTCCTCGTCGAGGACGAACAGAGCGTCATGACCGTCGGTTCGGTGTGCGCGGCACTGCCCGCGCTGCGCCACGTCTGGCAGTTGGACGCCGGTGCGTTCGAACAGCTCGCTAAGCGCGGCGAGTTGGTGCCGATCACCACGGTGGACTCGCTGCGCCGGATCGTGCTGCCCGACTCCACCGCGGTGATCGCCTACACCTCGGGAACGTCCGGCCGCCCCCTCGGCTGCGCGCTGAGCCATCACAGCCTGGCCAGCCCCTGCGACACGCTCCTGGCCGGCTGGGGGCACACGGCCGCGCCGGCCGGCCGGGCTGCGAGCATCCTCGCCTTCCTGCCCTTCTCCCATGTGTACGGGCTGATGATCCAGGGTCTGTGTCTGCGCGGCGGCATCCTGATGGCCCACGAACCGGATCTCAGCGCGGAGGCGCTCGCGGAGTCGCTGCGCACCTTCCGTCCGACGTATCTGCACGCGGTGCCCTCGGTGTTCGAGAAGATCTACAAGAACTTTCTGCGGGTGGCCCAGGAAGCGGGCCGCGGCGCCCTGTTCGAGCGGGCGGCGGAGACGGCCCGGGACTTCGCGGCCGCCGTCGAGCGGCAGCGGCTGGGCCGTGGCTCCGGGCCCGGTTTCGACCTGCGGCTCCAGCACGCCCTGTTCGAGCGCACGGTGTACCGCAGACTCCGGGCGGCGCTGGGCGGCCGCGTCCACCGCGCCACCTCGGGCGGCTCCCCGCTCCACCGTGACCTGTCCCTGTTCTACGAGGGCATCGGCATCTACGTGCACGACGGGTACGGCCTCACCGAGACCAGCGGCGGGATCACGATGCAGCCGCTCGGCCGGGAGAAGTCGGGCACCGTCGGACAGGCCCTGCCGGGCATGGACATCCGGGTGGCGGACGACGGGGAGATCCTGGTGCGCGGCCCGTCGGTGTTCCAGGGATACGTCAACGACGACGCCGCGACGCGGGCCGCGCTGTGGGGCGGCTGGCTGGCCACGGGTGACCTCGGCTTCCTGGACTCGGACGGTTACCTCACCATCACCGGCCGCAAGAAGGACGTCATCATCACCAGCAGCGGCAAGAGTGTGGCGCCGGCCTCGCTGGAGCAGCGGCTCCGGATGCATCCGCTCGTCCATCAGGCCGTGGTCGTGGGCGACAACCGGCCGTGTGTGGGCGCGCTGATCACCCTGGATCCCGACTTCCTGGCGCACTGGCGCGGGAACCTGCTGCTGCACGGCGACTTGGACAGCCGGGAGGCCCGGGAGGAGAACGCCCTGCGGGAGGAGATAGGCCGCGCGGTGGCCGCCGCCAACAGCGCGGTGTCCCGCTCGGAGTCGATCCGCGCCTTCCGTATCCTGCCGCAGCCGTTCGACCAGAACAACGGTCTGCTGACGCCCTCGATGAAGCTGCGGCGCGACTCGATCGTGGCGCACTACGCGGCGGAGATCGAGGCGATGTACCAGGCCCGGGCGCGGCTGCCCCGGCAGAGCGCACCGGAGGAGCTCGGCTGGGACGACGCCGACGACGTGTTCCGGTGAGTCGGCGTGTTCCGGTGATCCGGTGGACGACCGGGGCGGACACGCCGCGTGGTCTGCGGGCCGATGACGATGTCGCGCCGCGACCGTATGCCGACGCAGGCCGGACGCGTAGCCTGGGCTGCCTCGGGAACCCAGAAGGGGCGACGCCAGAGAGCCGTACGAGAAAGGACGACGGTCCCGGACCGCTGAAGGGGCCGCACTGAAGACATGGCAACCGAGCCACGAGGTAACGACGCACTGTCCTCCTGGGCGATTCCCAGCCGCACGACCCGCTTCGCGGGTGAACCACAGGATGTGACGGGCGCGCGACTGGCCACAGAGGAGTTCCTGCGCGAACTGGCCCGCGCCGTGCCGCCCACGGCGCCGGAGTGCTGGCACGACATCGTGCTGATCGTGACGGAGCTGGCCGCCAACGCGGTCCAGTACGCGCCGGGCCCCTTCGACCTGCAGCTGCGGCCCACCTTCGACGGTGTGCACGTCACGCTGCACGACACCAGCAGCACTCTCCCGACTCCCCGGCCGTTCCACCCCGACAGCGGGGGTGGTGGTATCGGCTGGTACCTGGTGCACACGCTGTGCAGTCAGGTCAGCGTGGTGCCGAACGCTACCGGGCAGGACGAGGGGAAGGACGTACACGTCTTCCTGCCGTGGTGAACGTTCCGGCGAAGGCGGACGGACGGTCCACCCCGGCACATCCCCGCGATCCGGTGCCGCGATCCCCGGCGAGCCCGCGGTCCTCCGTGAATCCGGCGAGCCCTCGGTCCTCCGTGATCGCGGCGCGCCGTCAGCCCCGCCGCTCCGTCGGACCGGCGGTTCGTCAGCTCGGCCGGTCGGTGGTGCGGATCGGCAGGGACACCCTGATCGCCTTCCCGCCCGCGGGCCGCTTCTCGATGACGATCTCCTGTGCCAGGCGGAGGACCAGCGGCCAGCCGTATCCGCCCACGCGGTGCCCGGCCGGCCCGGACTCCGGTCCGCCCAGCACTGCGGGCACCTCGTCGCTGTGGTCGTGCACGGCCAGCCGGATCCCGTCAGGCACCGGCGTCGTCTCGAACCCGGCGAGTCCGCCGCCGTGCCGCAGAGCGTTGGTCACCAGCTCCGAGACGACCAGCAGCAGGTCGATGACGTCCTCCTCCCGCGCCGGCCGGCCGGCGCGGTTCCACCGGGCGTCCACCACCGCGCGGGCCCGGGCCCGCGCGGCCGAGGCGGTTCTCACCGGTGCCGCCGACGGTCCGCCGCCGGTCGCCTGCCGCGCGGGCGCGAGTTCCTTCTCCCTCACGCCGATGTCGTTCCCCTTCGGGTCAGGCGGCGATAGTGATCGCCGACGGCGGTGAGGTAGGCCGGGTCCGTGGTCTCGCTGTCGGTGCGGAAGCGGGGCGCGTCCTTGACCTGGTCCCCGGTACAGACCAGCGACACCGTACGCGCCCCGTGATCGACAGCCGTCACGACCCCGGCCGGGACGACGGCACTCCTGCCGAACAGCCACACGCCCGTGTCGACGACCAGATGCCGCATGCCGTGGGGGTCGGCCTCGCGTTCCACATGTCCGAGGGTGCCGTCGGCCGTCACGACGGCGTAGCCGCTCAGGTCCTGCCCTTCGGCGTACCCGCTGTCCGGCATGTACGACCAGATTCCGTCGATGGTCACACTGCTCCCTTCTCGTGCTCCACAGCTGCGATTACCCTCCCGTGACGACCGCATTCGGGGCGCGTCTGTCCGTTCCGGACCGAAAGGAGGCGGTACAGGAAGCCGTGAGGAAAGTTTCTGCGGAACACCTGGCATGAGACGCGAAGGACGGGGAAAGCGGACTCCGTCATCGACCGGCTCGACGAACGGAGTGAGCGGCATGGATGCCGTGACGGCACAAGCACCGACGGCCACGGCAGTACGGGCGGGCACCGAGGACCCGCAGGGAGGGGTTCCGTTCATCGAGATGCCCACCCAGGTGAGCCCGAAGGACGCGCGCGAGCTCTCGCGCCGCTTCTTCGACCGGCTCACCGTCGTGGAGGAGGGCACACACGAGTACCAGTACGTGCGCAACACCTTGATTGAGATGAACCTGTCACTGGTGCGGTACGCGGCTTCGCGTTTCCGCGGCCGGGGCGACTCGATGGAGGACATCGTCCAGGTCGGCACGATCGGGCTGATCAAGGCCATCGACCGGTTCGAGCTCACCCGCGAGGTGGAGTTCACCTCGTTCGCCGTGCCGTACATCGTCGGCGAGATCAAGCGTTTCTTCCGGGACACCAGCTGGGCCGTGCATGTTCCGCGCAGGCTCCAGGAGGCCCGGGTCGAACTGGCCAAGGCCACGGAGGAACTCCAGACGCGGCTGGGCCGTATGCCCACGACGCGTGAGCTGTCGCAGCTGATGTCGCTCTCGGAGGAGGAGGTCATCGAGGCGCGCAAGGCGTCCAACTGCTACACGTCCGCCTCCCTCGACGCGGCCCTGACCTCCGACGGCGGCGCGGACGGCGAGTCCGTGCTGGCGGACTTCATCGGCGCCGAGGAGCCGGCGCTGGAACTGGTGGAGGACTTCCACTCGCTGGCTCCGCTCATCGCGGAACTCGACGAGCGGGAGAAGCTGATCATTCATCTGCGGTTCGTCGAGGAGCGGACGCAGGCGGAGATCGGCAAGGAGCTCGGCATCTCCCAGATGCATGTGTCACGGCTGATCAGCCGGATGGTGCAGCGCCTCCGTACGGGTCTGCTGGGGACCGAGGTCGCCTGACCCCTTAAAGCCGGTCACTCTGCCCGGGACGGCCACGCGCCGTCCCGGGCAAACCTGTTCCGGTACCCCGCTTCCGCTCGTGTATGCATGATGTGTGCCCTCTGGATTTCCTGTGCGCGCAAAGTGACCTGAGGCTTTGTTCCGGCGCCCTCCCGTGGGTTAGCCTGCGGCGGATTTCTCTCATCGCGCACGACCGTGAACTGCGGAAATGCACGCACGACATGCGGTGCCGTCCATCGGGGCGGCCCGGTTCCGAGTCCCCGCCCGGGGGACTCCTGGGGAGCGGAACGAGGTTCGCATGACCAGCATCGCGACCGAGTCCTTGGACTCGGTTCCCGGCGACCACGAGCTCAGGCAGCTCCTGGCCGGCCTGACGGCGGTACGGGACGGGGACTTCGGTACCCGGCTGCCCACCGACGGCGACGGTCTGCTGGGCGACATCGCCACCGTTTTCAACGGCATGGTCGACCAGCTGTCCGTCTTCACCTCCGAGGTCACCCGGGTGGCCCGCGAGGTGGGCACCGAGGGCACCCTGGGCGGCCAGGCCGAGGTGCCGGGGGTCTCCGGGACCTGGGCCGACCTGACGGACTCCGTCAACGCGATGGCGGGGAACCTGACGACCCAGGTGCGGGACATCGCCCAGGTGGCGACCGCGGTCGCCAAGGGCGACCTCTCGCAGAAGATCGACGTGCCGGCCCGGGGTGAGATCCTTCAGCTGAAGGAGACCGTCAACACGATGGTCGACCAGCTCTCCGCGTTCGCCGACGAGGTCACCCGCGTCGCCCGCGAGGTCGGCACCGAAGGACGCCTCGGCGGCCAGGCCC